>UQWU01000001.1 GCA_900544885.1 uncultured Phascolarctobacterium sp.
AGAAGAAGCTCCCACTTCAAAAATTACGAAATAATTTTAAGTGGGAGAGGTTCACCATATTTATCGGCGTATACACGCTGATTGTCGATTGTACCGCGTTCCGCCTGCTCGTCAGACGATACGCGACAGTAGACAGCTACATCCATAGTGTTATACCTCCTCAAAAATTTGGCGAGCTCTACAGAATATTCACTTTTAGGATGTATTCCATTCGTGGCGTTTTTTCCTAAAGTTAACATTTTCGTGACCTCACGAAAATGTTATTTTACGTCTATTGTGCGTTTTGAATAGACGTGAGAGCTTTTGTTATAGCATTGCAGACCAATATTCAACACCACTTTCATTTACATGAGCCAGTTCATCGAATTTGCTTTTTACTCAACCCTAACTTAAAGCAATCATGACAGGTCCGGGGTGCTGTGCTATAATTATAAATATCAAGGAACTTCTCCATAATTTTCTCTTACTGTATTCATACCATTAGATAATGAAAGCTATCTTCTTGTATGAATACAGCCCTCACTAAGGGTAGTTCACTCTAAATGGAGAATGAGGAGAAGTGACCAGATACCATAGACAAATGCGATTCATCATTAACCTTCTTTTGCTTATTGGCAACTGCCGTAGCTAGTTTTAGGAGACTGGCTACGGCAGTTGTTTTTTATATTTTATTATCCTTTATCTCACTATCTGCTTTCTTGCAATGTGAAAATAATTCACATTGCTTTGTAGTTTTATGTGATAAATTCCAAAGTCAAAAGATTGGATTGTGATTTTATGTGATAATATTGTAATAAACGTCTTTGGTAAAAATGGCACTTTTTCCAAAAGACGTTGCTTTTATTTTATTATCCTAAATTCTGCTCGTCTTTTTCCGCGTCCTGCTCCTGCTGATACAATTCAAAATCAATCTGCCTATCTATTCTGTCTTTACCGCCTTCATCTAAAAGGCGGTATTTTTTATGTGCTGAATTCCTTTATTCCCAACCGTTCTTTAGGAAATAATCAACAAACATCGGCTCTATATCGGAATATTCTAAAAGTTTTATGGCAAAAAAATCAGCTTCGTTCTCGTGACGGGTGGAGCGGTAATAAGAACGATTTTCTAAACAATAGTGGTGATATTTAGGATGAAGAAGAATGTGTCCAAGCTCATGGGCGATTACGGCTTGTTGTTGCCAGTGTTCAAGCTCTGCGTTAACGAATATGAATTTCTGTTTTAGGATGGTTTTCCAAAAGCCGTTAATATGAGAAGGAGTGTCAACATATCTAACATGAATACCTAAAGCTTTAGCGATGCGTTCGGGGACAGTTTCATCAGTACGTTTTACAAGGTTTTTAATTCTAAGCGGAATATTATAACCCATACTGCACCTCTTATTTACGTCTATTCATTTCCTTTGCTTCATAGAAAGCAGCTTCGAGTATACGCATCATTTTCTCTTTATCTTCCTCGGTTACAAGTCGACCGTTTAAAGTAATAGCTTCATCCTCAAGGATTTTCTTTAAGTCCTTGGGGATTTTTTTTGTTTTCGGGGTAGCTTCTTCATTATCTAATAAATAATCAACAGATACGTTAAAAAAGTTGGCTAATGTTTGCAATGTTTTAGTGTTTGGGTCACGTGTTCCGTTTTCCCATTGTGAAATCATATTTTGAGAATAGCCAATTTTTTCCGCTAATGCTTTTTGTGATAATTTATGTGTTTTTCTAAGCTCTGATAATTTCATGATAATCACCTCTAGTTACATTATCGCTAAAAGGGATAAAAAAAGCAATAGAAATAGAAAAAATATAGCAATAAGCTATTGACAATATAAAATGTAGTGCTATAATAATAGCAAATAGAGATATAGCAATGAGCTATATTAGGGGGTGATATAGTGAGAAAATGGTTAAAAGCGTTGCGTAATAAGAATAAATTAACTCAACAAGATTTAGCAGAGTTATTAAATATCTCTCAAAACTATTATTGTGATATTGAAAATGGTGTTAAACAAATTGATTTGAATTTGTCTACAGCATCAAAATTGTCGGATATATTTAACATTCCGCTGTCTACAATTAGAAATTATGAAGAATCTTTAAAGGGGGAATAACAATGAACGCATTACTAAAAGTTGAAGTTAACGAAAATCAAGAGCAAGCCGTAAGCGGTAGAGAATTGCACATGTTTTTAGAAATCGAAACTCCATATAAAAAATGGTTTGACAGAATGTGTGAGTATGGATTCTCTGAAAATATGGACTATTTAACGGTGGACAAAAATGTCTATGGTCAAAATGGACAATTGATGCCACAGAAACAATATGACCACCTTATGAAAATCGACATGGCAAAAGAACTTTGCATGTTAGCCCGCAATGAGAAAGGCAAACAGGCACGTCAATACTTCTTAGAAGTTGAACGTGATTGGAACAGTCCCGAAAAGGTTATGGCAAGGGCTCTGAATATCGCCAACAATACCATCAATAACCTAAAGCTAGAAAACTCTATGCAAAAACAGATGATAGCAGAGTTCAAACCAGTTAAAGATTATGTCGATACTATTTTAAGTAGTACAGACACAGTAACAGTAACACAGATTGCAGCAGATTATGGTTTAAGTGCAAGAGCGTTGAACAAAATTCTTTGGGAAGAAAAGCTTATCCATAATGTTAATGGACAATGGATTCTATACAAACGTTGGATGAACAAAGGCTTTACCAAGTCAGAAACAATCAACGTACCTCGTGCTGACGGCAGTAGCAAAGTAGTTATGAATACTAAATGGACACAGAAAGGCAGACTTAAAATTCATGAAATCTTAACTGCTGTAGGTATCGTAGCTGAAATGGATAAAGCAGTATAAGGAGGTGAGGATGATGGCAAGAGCTAAGCTTACATTAAGAATCTCAAAGGAGCTTAACGATTTTACAAAAGAAAAAGCAGATTCTCTTGGCATAAGTCAAAACAATCTGCTTGTGGTTTTAATAGAGTTGGGGTTGAAATGCTATGAATTTAATCCTCGTGCAACGGCAGAGAAATTACTCCGTTAGTTTTTTCGTAATCTGCGATGTACGTTTTGACGAGCATTTCAAGTTCTTTGTTAACTGTCCTGAAATTACTGTCAGCAATATAACGCAGTTTTTCTAAAGTATCTTGGTCTACTCTAAATGTAAATTTCGGCAACTGTGACGGCATAATGCCACCTCCTTTTTATATAACTATACCAGAAAATAGTAAAAAAAAAAGTATTGACGGCAAGGTGACGGCAGATTACAATAATAACAGGAGGTGACTAAAAAGTGACGGCAAGCGTAAAAAAGTTAACTGTTAGAATTAAACCAGAGCTTGATGCCGAACTTAGTGCTATCGCGAAAGATAGAGAAGTCAGCAAGACACATATAATCAGAGAAGCTATTAAACGTATATTGAAAAAGGAGCGAAGAAATGAACGAATTACAAATTTTTAAGAATGAAGAGTTTGGCGAAATCAGAACTATTGAAGTAAACAATCAACCTTGGTTCGTGGGAAAAGATGTCGCCGACATTTTAGGTTATGCGAAGCCTGAAAATGCAATTTCTGCACATGTAGACGAGGAAGATAAAACCACTACCCTGATTCAGGGTAATGGTTCTAACTATAAAAGTAAAACCACTATTATCAACGAAAGCGGTTTATACAGTTTGATTCTATCCAGCAAATTACCGACAGCCAAAAAGTTTAAGCGTTGGGTGACTAGCGAGGTGTTACCTACCATCCGTAAGACTGGCGGATATTTAACACCTGAAAAAGTAGAAGAGGTGTTAAGTAATCCTGATACTATTATCAAGCTGGCTACCGACTTAAAAGAGGAGCGAGCTAAACGCAAGGAAGCAGAAAACCGCCTCGAAGAGGCAAAGCCTAAGGTACTGTTTGCTAATGCGGTGACGGAAAGCGACGGGACAATATTAATCGGCGACCTTGCTAAATTTATTAAGCAAAACGGTCGCGACATGGGGCAAAAGAGATTATTTGAGCAGTTGCGTAACGATGGATTTTTAATTAAGCAAAAATGCAGTAGCTACAACATGCCTACACAAAGGGCGATGGATATGGGCTTGTTTAAGGTTAAAGAGTCCTCAATCGTACAGCCCGACGGTGTTGTCAGGTTGACCCGTACAGTTAAAGTGACTGGAAAGGGACAGATTTATTTTATAAATAAGTTTTTAGGCGAGCAGGCTCAACAATCCCTTGACCTGGAGGTGTGAGTATGCAGACACTGGCAACGTGGCAACAGCGTGGTGCTGTTGTGACGGTGGTAGCGACATATGGTGATACTGATTTTGTAATCAGCGAGGATAGAAATAATGAAATTAGAATTAAAGAAGACAGGCGACAGCGTGGTGCTGAGTCTGGCAGAGCTGAAAGCTCTCATACTGCCTGCATTGATTAACGGCGGTAGCATGACCGTTAAGAAACCTTGCAGGGTAGCTAGAAAACCTATCACCCGAAAACGCAGGGGATGGAAACGAATAGAATAATCTCATGACGCGGTGAAATTCCGAACAGTAGAAAAGGAGAAGCATATGAGAAGAAAACAGAACGCAGCTCCAGTATGCTTTATCTGTAAGACACCTAGCCTGCACTTGTCTAAAGTGTGGAGTGACAAGCTAGGTATGGAAATTGAAGTCTGTCCCAACTGCGTGGAAGACTGGAAAGAGAAGGCTCAGCGAAAAGCCAAATGGGATATGAAAGACCTTATGGAACGTCTTCACTGCCAAAAGCTGGCGAATGAAGCAAGGGCAGAAGAACGTTCTCATGCAGGCGAAAGACTGCTAGAGAGATTCAGAAACGCTATGCGGTTCATGAAAAAGAAGAAAGAAGGATGAATGATGATGAACAAAATAATAGCTATAGCCTTAATTTTAGCAACGGCGTGGTGCTGCGAAGGCTGTTTTAAGGAATATGAAACCCACTATGAGTATCACACAATGAAGGCAGGGGAAACCGTGTGGGATGTTGCGTGTGACGCCTACCAACGTCAAGACCGCCACGACGATGTCCGTTGCGTGGTGGACGATATCGCCGAGGCGAACGGCCTTTTTAAACACGGCGATGTTAAACCTATCGTTGCGGGTATGGTAATCAAAGTTCCTCTTCAAAAAGAGAAAAATAAATAAGAAGGGAAGCCGAAGAATGGATATCAAAAAAACCGAATACTTGATCAAGGCATTACAAGAAAATTTAAAAAAATACAAGACAGCAGCATTGTCTTTAAGCTATGGTGATAATACCGACGAAGTACCTATGAGCACGAATGTTTTCTTTGTAGGTGACGAAATGGCCTATTTTGCTGAGCTTAGAAACAGAAATGTAGTAATGAATGAATTTTTCCAAAAGGTTGACACCCTTAAAATGGTCTTCCTGATGGCAGAAACTTTAGCGTACACCTTTCATACGTTCAGGAAAAATCTGAAGACAGCCACTAAAGATGACAGAGATGAAGCCTTAAAAGACATTATCGCCTGGGCTTTGAAAGAAGATGAAAACTGGAACCGGAAACAGATTGAAGAACTTGACTTCAAATCAAAAAGGGGAAGAACAGGCAAGAGGGAGGACTTGAACTGATGAAAGGTAAGCTGATTCTAAAGGTTGAGGAAGCCGAACAGTTCCCTGAAAAGTGGGAAGAAATCAGGAATCAAGGTATAGGCGGTAGCGATATTGCTTGCATTATGGGCTATAACAAATGGAAAAGCCCTTATACCTTGTGGACTGAAAAAACAGGGCAAAGTCAGCCCGAGGACTTAAGCGACAATGAATTTGTTTATTGGGGAACGGTTCTTGAACAAGCCGTTGCCAACAGATTCGTTGAGCTGACAGGCAAGAAAGTCCGCAAATGTGGAACTCTTGCGGATGAAGAATACAGTTTTCTCCACGCTAATGTGGATAGGCTGGTAGTTGGTGAGAACGCAGGGCTTGAATGCAAGACAGCTAACGCGTTTAAAGTAGAGGACTGGGAAGGCGAGGAAGTCCCAGACGCCTATTACTGTCAGTGCCAATGGTACATGATGGTAACTGGTGCTGAACTGTGGTACATTGCCTGCCTCATTGGTGGCAACCACTTTGAGTGGAAGCCAATACCGAGAGACGAGGCGTTTATAAAAGAAATGCGTGAAACCGCCATTCTGTTTTGGCAGGAGAACGTACAAAAAAATATTCCGCCCGCTGTCGATGGTAGCGACAGCACCACAGAAACGTTAAACAAAATGTTTGACGAGCCGAAGGAAGATACAGTGATGTTGCCCAGCGTCGCAGGCTCATTAATCCAGCGTCTGGACGAATTAGCAACCACAAAAAAACTGCTTGAGAGCGAAATCTCGATGGCACAAAACAAATTAAAAGAGTTACTTGGGAACAGCGAATGCGGTATGTTCAACGATAGAAAGGTATCGTGGAAAATGACCGCACCTAGAGTGACAATCGATACAAAATTGTTGAAGACTGAATTGCCTGATATTTATCAGAAGTATGCAAAAACTGGCAAAGCAAGCAGACGATTCAGTTTAAAATAAAAAGTATATTTATACAAAACGGAGGTTGACTTAGGTTGGGTAAATTTTTAGATTTAACTGGCACTAGGTTTGGGCGACTAACAGTAGTAAAAGAAGCTGGCAGGACTAAGCAAGGTTCTGTCAAGTGGCTTTGTAAGTGCGATTGCGGAAACACAATTACTGTTGATGGCTCACACTTGCGAACTGGAAGTACTAGAAGTTGTGGGTGTTTACAGTTTGAACAACGTCAAGCAATGGGAAAGGCTAATAAAGGCAAAGGATATGATTTGACTGGGCAAAGGTTTGGTCGTTGGTTGGTGCTGAACAAAACAAAAGAAGCTGTCAACAGAACTGCCGTCTATGAGTGCCGTTGCGATTGTGGAACTGTAAAAAAAGTAAAAGGAACTTGCCTTACAGCAGGTGAAAGCACTCTGTTGCCTTGTAAAATATTCACAGTATAGTTTTGTTATCACAAAACATAAAAGCATTGATAAACAAAATGCTAAATTATTATATAATTCAGGCTAGGGACTAGCCGTAGAGCTTGGTAAATATAGTTAGGTTACTAACTACTTCCCAAGAAGCTCCCACTTCTTAAAGTGGTGAGTGGTTCACAAACGATGATTTAATTCAAGGAGGATTCAAAAATGGCAACTGTTAACGGAATTGCAAAACGAAATAATCAGGTGGGCAAACAAGAGGTTAGCCCTTTAAACATCATGATTACATCTAAAAGTGTACAGGATAGATTTGAAAAAATGCTGGGCGATAACAGCTCTTCTTTCTTAAGCAGTGTTTTAACTACTGTAAATGATAACAAACTGTTGCAAAACACAGACCCGAGAACCGTATTAGCTAGTGCTGCTATTGCCGCGTCCTTGAAACTGCCTATTGTAAACTCTTTAGGTAAAGCATATTTAGTGCCATATGGCAGTAAATGCACACTTCAGATTGGCTATAAAGGGCTTATTGCTTTGGCTCAACGTAGCGGTCAAATTAAATCTATTGTTTCTGTTGAGGTATACGAGGGTGAACTTAAAAACTGGAATAAGTTCACAGAAGAATATGAGTTGGGCGAAAAACTGTCTGATGCCGTAGTAGGTTACTTTGCAAGTTTCGAGCTTTTAAACGGCTTTAAGAAGTCCGCATACTGGACACGTGATGAAGTTCTGGCTCATGCCAAAAGATTCAGTAAGACTTTTAATAATGGCCCGTGGAAAACTGACGAAATTGCCATGAGCAAAAAAGTTGTATTGAGTGCTTTGTTAAAGACCTATGCACCGATGAGTATCGAAATGCAGGAAGGACTTGAGAAGGACGGCAAGGTGGCTACATTCGACGAGCAGACTGGACAAGAGGAATTCATCGACGCGGACGCAATCGACGCTCAAAACGAAAATGCGGACGTTACAGAGGGTGTTCTTGTTGACACTGAAACCGGGGAGGTTTTGGAAAAATGATGTACACAGAAATTAAACGCTTACACGCTATGCTTGATGAGGCAGGCGTTCCAAACGACTTTTGGGCAACGGACGCAGGGTATGAAAAGTCTTATCATCTCTGTTATCCAGAGGTTGAGAAAGGCGTGACTGTATGCAGTGTCATTCAGTCCCCTTTCAGCTATGGCGGAGAGGATAACCGCCTTGAAATTACAGGCTTATTAACCGATGAAGAACGAGAAGAAGACGATGTTGTAGGCTGGCTTACAGCCGAAGAAGTCTTTGCACGCATTGCTTTTCACTGGAAAGCAATGATTAAGAGGGGCAATAAAAATGGCAGAGACAGGTAAGCGATACTGGTGGCTGAAACTGCCTGAAGATTTTTTTAGACAGCTGCCTATGAAAAAGCTGCGTCGCATTGCAGGCGGGGATACATACACGATCATTTATCTAAAAATGATGTTGCTGTCGCTGAAAACCGAAGGTGTAATCAGCTATGAGTGTGCAGAAGGGGATTTTATTGAGAACCTGGCGTTGGACATCGACGAGGATGAAGAAAATGTTGCTGTTGCCGTTGCTTTTCTGACAAAAAACAGTCTGTTGGAAAACAGCGACAACGAAGCAACTAAAGTCCTTCCGGCAGCAATCAACGCGATAGGCTCGGAAGGTGCGTCAGCAAAGCGAATGCGGGATTTAAGACGTAGAAAAAAAGAAAAAAGCGTCACATTGTTACAACCCTGTGACGAGTGCGTGACGCGTGCGTTACGGAGAGATAGAGATAGAGAAGATATAGATAAAGAGTTAGAAAAAGAAAATAATCATCATTATCATGATGATTACAAAAGAAAAAGCAAAAAAAATAACGACGACGACAAAATGAACGCTGAAATCTTTCTTCTCTGGGAAAAAAATATCATGCCGTTAACACCTATTATTGCGGAAAAGCTGAACGCACTGGTTGAGGAAACTGGCGAAGCATTTGTTTCGGATGCCATTTGCAAGGCTGTGGAGTACGGCAAAAGGAACTTTGCCTATATTCAAGCCGTAGCAAGAAACCTTGCAGCAGGGAACGGCGAAAAAACTAAAAGCGGCAGTGACCCTTTTGAAAGCGTATTCGGAGGTGATTAACTTTGCTGATTACAAGGGCTGATGTAAAGGACACTGTAGGCAGATTGTATAAAGCAGGGAAGATGTTCCCCCAACGCGACAGAGCCAATGCTGTCGCGTCTGGGGAAGAACGAGTGAAGTTAATCATGTCTATCATGAAAGATACGATTGACACAATAGCTGATATTTTCGTGCCTAGAAGAATCGGTGCGGAACGATGGGAAAAGGCTACAGAAATAGCAATTCTGAGCAGTGAGAAGACAATCTCCCCGGCACTTATGGCTACTGCACTCAAACAAGCCGAAACTGAATATGTGCAGCAGAATATAACTGCAAACGAGGAAGCCAAACGTCAGGCAGTGTCGACATACAGTTCCGAAGACAATAAAGTTTTATGGGAATGGACGCGTAGGAAGCTTGCCGAAGGCAGAACTTTCAGCGACTATATGCCCGATGATAACACTGTGAGCAACTATGGTCGCAAGATTGGCTTAACCGATACAGAAATCATGAAGCAGAAAAGCATTTTAAAAGCTTATCTGTGTGACGCGAAATTTGCAGCAGTAAATAAATGCCCTATCGGGAGTAAGTTATTTGTCCATCAAGCAGATGACGGGAAAATGGTCAAACTTGCTTTAATTTAAGTTTAGAGCGTTTTTAGGTATGTGAGGTATATCGATATACCTAAACAGCAAAAACTTTCAATCTAGGTACGTTTCCGTGCGTGTGAGGGCTATGTTTAAGTGAAGAAGGCGGAGAGAAATGGGAAGAACCCCCAAAGATTACACAGGAGAGAAAATCGGAATGCTGACAGTTGTTCAGCAGATGAAGCCGAAGCCGAACGATAAATTCCCAATGTGGCTGTGTCACTGTGAATGCGGTGAGTACTGCGTTAAATCGTCAATGCAGCTGAAAGGGAGACCGCATAGCTGTGGCTGCCTTAACGAGGCAAAAAAGAAAGCGTGGAACGAACAGCAAAAAGAAAAACGCAAGCTCAAGGTGAAAACCGAAAAAGAAATTGCCGTTGGTTGGAAATATATCGCAGCCAACAAGGAACGTTGGGCTGAACAGCGGGAAAAAATGATGCAGAAAACGGACTTTGATTTGTTTTTTTTAAAGTATCGCTGTCCGCATCCGATACCGCAGTGCCGAAAAAGTGCTAACGGCACTTGCTGTTGGGATTGCGAGGAGTTTGAAACCTGCGAAAACGTGTGTCATAACTCCCCGGCAAAATGTGGATGGAAAGACGCTGAGAGAATGTATAAAAAGAAAATGGATAGTGAATAAATATAGAAAAATACAAAGAGGAATTAAGTATGAAATTTGTAGATTTTTTCGCTGGTATAGGCGGAATGAGATTGAAGAAAAGATGTTAAGGAGTGATAAAAAATGAAAATAGGCACAAAAAAATTACAAGAAATTATAGAAAGCCATGGTAAATGGCTGAAATTTGAGGACGGCGGGAAATGTGCTGACCTGCGAGGTGCTGACCTGCAAGGTGCTGACCTGCAAGATGCTAATCTGCAAGGTGCTCACCTGCAAGGTGCTGACCTGCGAGGTGCTGACCTGCAAGGTGCTAATCTGCGAGGTGCTGACCTGCAATGTGCTTACCTGCAAGGTGCTTACCTGCAAGGTGCTGACCTGCAAGGTGCTGACCTGCAAGGTGCTTACCTGCAATGTGCTTACCTGCAAGGTGCTAATCTGCGAGGTGCTAATCTGCGAGATGCTGACCTGCAAGGTGCTTGCCTGCGAGGTGCTGACCTGCGAGGTGCTAATCTGCGAGGTGCTCACCTGCGAGGTGCTAATCTGCGAGATGCTGACCTGCGAGGTGCTTGCCTGCAAGGTGCTTACCTGCAATGTGCTTACCTGCAAGGTGCTTACCTGCGAGGTGCTGACCTGCGAGGTGCTCACCTGCCCAATGGTATATATCAAATTGTAGGCTGTGGCAGTTATAATCGCTGTACAACCTATGACAGTATCAATGATAGGGTGATTTGCGGATGCTGGGACGATGGCAGCGGTAATCGCTTAGAGTCTTTTAAGAAACGTATTGAGACTATTTATGGCGATAAAGGTGAAACTCCTAATGCTGCCTACTATATAGAATATATGACGGCTATTAATTTTTTCGAAATGGTAAAGAGGGCAAGAAAGCTGTGAATACTCATTGAAGAATTAAAATCTGAAAATGATTTACTTAAATCAAAAATCAAAGAGCTAGAGGGCGAAAAACAATGCTAACTGAAGAAATTATCCTCTCTGTACTGTTTGCGGTATGGGGAGTGTTTGCCGTAAAAGGTATAGCGGATTGGATTTTAAACAAGTGAAATGCAGGAATCACGTTTTATGAGGAGGAGCAATGAAAGCACGTAAGAGGAAAAATCGCTTTTACCGAATTTGGCAAAAACAAATAGCACGTAATGCAAAAATGTTACGGCTTGTATACGGCAATAGAAGAAAATCAAAGCTTGTTGCTAGAGCGAAAATTTGCAGTAAAGGTAAGCATTTGCTTGTTAACAAATGGGTTGACAAAGACGTTTACTATAAAGCTGTGAAAAATAATCGGTAGTTTATGCTTGACGGCCATTATTGTGGCTATAGTGTATTTTGACAGACGATAGGAGGATAAAAATGCATTTAAATGAATATCAGAAAAAAGCTCAAAGATTTATTAACCCAGCATTAAGGGATATTCAGGTTGAAGCTCATGCACTGCATGGTTTACTTTCTGAAGTTGGAGAATTGCACGGTATTTATCAAAAAGTTTATCAGGGACACGCTTTTGACACAGAACACGCTAAAAAAGAACTGGGTGACGTACTTTGGATGATTGCAGAATATGCCACGGTCATGGGGTGGGATTTAGACGATGTTGCACAGACAAATCTTGATAAGCTGAATAAGCGTTATCCTAACGGCTTTGAGGTGGATAAAAGCCTGCACCATAAGGCAGGGGACATTTAAATGACCAAATACAACGGAATCAAATTTGCCCCAGGCACGTCAGAACGTGAGGGCATTAAGGCTCTGAATAATTTATGCAGGGAAGAAATGATTAAGAAACTGCTTGCAGATATATTAATTGATTTGACTGTCTGCGAGATTGAGGGTTGGGACAAAAAAACCTATATCCTCAGGCTTAAGGCGGAAATAGACCATTTCGCGGAACGTATTAAGGAGGAGTAAACATGAATGGGTAGGTTTGATTGTATATTTGCACCAATTCACAACAACGGAACTTGCAAGCGAGAAAAGCTAGGCAAGTATGAGTTCAGGAAGAAGGCGTTTTCATCTATTAGAGCGTGTGACGGTTTTTGCAAGGATTATATTCCGTCGCCGTGGTGCAAGTGGATATTGGAAACGTGGGTAGACGCAGACCACTTCAAAGAGCAAGTGAAAGCAGAAGATGGGGAATATTGCTTTGATCCTCGGTATGTGTCCTATGTTGTAAACGGTGAGAAAGACGTTTGGTATCGCGTAAGGTATGCCGATTTTTATAACGGCAACCTTATCCGTCCTGACGGCAAATTCAACGCTTACGAAAAGGTGTATTACAAGCGTGTAAAAAGGTATTTTGGCTATAAACTGATTACTGAAAAAGTTGACGGCGTGGAGCTAAAATAAAAAATATAATTAAAGCAAGGAGATATTAAAAACATGAATAAAATTATTTTATCAGGCAGATTAACAAAGAACCCGGAAGTGAATTATACTAGCGGCGGCAAGGTTTATACAAAATTTTCCCTTGCTGTAGAGAGACCGTTCGCAGCAAAAGAAAAGAAAGTAGATTTTTTTGACTGCACAGTCTTCGGCAAAACTGCCGAAATGGTAGGAAATAACTTCTGCAAAGGCAAAAGAATGTTGATTGAAGGCCATATTCAGTTTGATGATTATACCGATAAGGCAGGCAATAAACGCCGTAGTACTCAAGTTATGGTAGAACGAGTATATTTCATCGAGAACCGCGGAAACGTTGCTCAAAACGGAAGTACGGAAGTGCCAACAGGCGGTTTTGATTCTATGGGCAGTGATATCATTGTTGATTTTTAATTAAAAAGGGGGGCGTACTGAATGTTAAAAATTATCATTCCGGGCGAACCTACAGCACAAGGCAGACCGCGATTTACCACTATCAGCGGTCATGCCGTTGCTTATGATCCGCTAAAAAGCAAAAACTATAAAGCATTTGTGAAAAACCTGACAAGACAGGCGATTATACAGCAAGGTTGGGAATTTACAGATATGCCAATCAAGGTTGACGTTACAGCCTGCTTAGGCATTCCGAAAAGCAAAAGCAGGAAGTTTAGAGAGGGTGCATTATCAGGAAAAATATTGCCTGCCAAAAAACCAGATGCCGATAATCTGTTTAAAACTGTTACTGACGCAATGAGCGGAATTGCTTATGCGGATGATAAACAAATATGTGTAACGACAATTTGTAAAATTTATTCTGATGAGCCTAAAGTAATTATCAAGATAGAGTTATTAGGAGCTGACGGGCAATGAATAATATATCTTTATTCGGGATTGTAACCTTTAGCCCGATGTTGAAGACCACGCCGAAAGGCAAAAGCTATTGTGTGGTCACCTTGCTTGTTGATAGAGGTTACAAGCAGAAGGAAAGCGACAAGTACACTATTAAGGACTTCATCCCGATATGGTTTTGGGGACACAATGCAGAATATATCGCAAGATTTGTAAAAAAGCATGATTTACTCTGGGTGACAGGAGAGTTGCAGTCTACGAGCTTCATTTCCGGAAAGGACGGGCAAAGGTACTGTAAGCTATATGTACTTGCCAAAAGATACGGTCAGGGCGGTATACGTCCTGCCTATTTACAGGAAAGGGCAAAAGAACTTGTTGCAGAACGCGAGGAGAAAAAGCGTTTAAAAGAAGAACAGCTTGCAGAGGAGAAAGCAAAGAAAGAACACGCAGAACAGCTTGAGAAAAAACGCGAACAGCGGAAACACGATGTACATGATCCCGTTGTTGACTGGGAAGAGTTTAACTGGTAGCTATGAGTGGGAAGGTGATATAGTTTGCTTTACAAAGAAATTGAAGAATACGCCGAGGCCCTTTTGTTTGCACGCAAGGCAATTGCAGACGCAGTAAGAAACAAAAGGGCCCAGCAGAAAGCAGAAAGACTAGATTTTCTTTTCCGCGACGGTCGCTTCGACCCGACAGCCAACAAAGTAATCAAGGATATGACACCTATCGCCGTTGTCAGCTGCTGCCATTTAGGGCAAACGTTTCTTGTGTACCGTCCCGAAGATTGGCTTGACACGATGAAAAAAGCATTCGTACTTTTCCGGCAACGCTTCTCAGGCAAGGCGTACCGAACAATACAACATCGGTATCTTTGGGAATGGTCGGTGACGAAATGCGTTGTTACGGAAGGCATAGCCAAAAGGACGTACCAAACAAGAAGAACAGAGTTTTTACACGGCTATGTCATGCTTGCAATACAGGCAGGACTTGTAGAGATTGACGCTTCTGTCGATACACTGAAAAAACTGAACAGAGAGTAAAAAAAAGAGAGAGTGCAAAATAAAAATTGCACTCTCTCTTTTTAGCTTCTTCACATTCTTAAGTTGAGAATGTTTATATATCGCTTCTTCTCGTTTACTGGTATTGCTACTGGTACGACATTATGGAGCAAGCAGGTATAGACCATCAAAGCACGACCTACACGGCCGTTACCGTCGGGAAAAGAATGCATTTTTTCAAAGCGGAAATGTTGCAGGCAAACAGCTTCTATTATTTCGCGGTTTGTTTTTGCATTGGCAAGGTGTCGCTTCTATTGCTTCATGGCATAATACAGAGTGGTTCACGCATATATACAACCTCCTAAAAGTATAAAAGCCTTTCAATATCATAGCATATTGAAAGGCTTTTTCACGTATTATTATTTTCAAATTTCCCAGCAAGGCCAAATGCATAATACGCCGTTGCTAGCCTGCTTATAATCAGCTTCTAAAGATTCTGACACGAGAGCCACCCGACATAAAAGCATTGATAAACAAAATGCTAAATTATTATATAATTCAGGCTAGGGACTAGCCGTAGAGCTTGGTAAATATAGTTAGGTTATTAACTACTTCCCAAGAAGCTCCCACTTCTTAAAGTGGTGAGTGGTTCACAATAGTACCTGCTCCTGATAGTGGTTTGTTGTCGGCGGAACGGGTGGCACGCCTATTTTCGTGTATTCTCCGCTTTTAACAGTTTCGCTTCCATGCATTGTGCGAATCTCGTTTAAGCTGAATTCTTTACGGCTTCTGCGTACCCAACTATCAGCGTGCCAGTACCACGCTAGTTTCTTTCCCGCCCAATGGAGACCAGCTTCTTTTAGTTCATTTTTAACGGCTTTTGTGTCACCTGATACCCACAACCAAGTACCACAAATTTCTATTTTGATGCCTTCTAAAGTTATGATTTTCCCAATTTTGTCAGCCATTTCACGAGCTTCTTTTACTAGTTCGTCGGCGGTTTTTTGCGTACCGTCCGCTTTTTGGTGGCGTTTCCAATTTTGCTCACCAGTAGCTAGGATTTTTGCAGCTTCTTCATAATCAGCCTGCATTCTTTTAAATTCGGCTGCGTCCCCACCTTTATCGGGGTGCAGTTTCAGCACCATTTTTTTATATTCTTTTTTCAATTCTTCTAAAGTTTCTGCGTTGCTAAAATATTTCATCAAAAATTACCTCGCTTTTTGCTTCTTCTTGTCCTGCCATCATCAGCACCGAGGCGGACGTTCCCCCGATGGACGCCCGTTAGGGCGTTTCGGCTGTTTATAAACAATTTATCCAAGTTATAGGATCCTTAAAGCAGCTTTGCAGCTTCTTTTTAGCGTTTTTCAGTTTCCTTTCTGTAAAATCTTCGACATTCCAAGCTTTCCAGATTTGATTAGTATCGTCGGTGATAAAAATCATGTTTGCAACTTTTTCGATTTTGTAGGTCATTTTTCTTCTTCCTTTCTTTGCTTCTTAAGATTTATTGGCCTTAATAAATGGGGTTAGCTTTTGCGAGCTCCCACTCCTCGCCAAACTTAGCAAGGTGAGCTGCTGCATAAGCGTCAAAAAACTCCTGCTCAGTGCAAGGTGCAAGCTCGGAGCTAAGCTCTCTGCTCAAATCATCGTCCATGTGGTAGGTTGTTGCCTTAAAATCAAGCTCAACACCATACTCGTTAACCACCAGACGGCGCCCCTCAATGTTGGTGATTTGGACCTTATCACTGTTAGCAGCAACATATGCCCATGCGTCGGCGATAGTATCAAACAGCTCATTACAGCTGTAAACCAGTTTGCCGTTTTTGTTTTTGTACAGGCAGCATACGCAATCACCTGCAAAAGATGTTTGGTCAATAGTAGCAAAGTTAAATTTTTTCATTTTTTTGTCCTCCAGTAATTTTTAACTCTTGTTGAGTGGTTTGTATCTCAACCACAACTATATAATAACCCATTTTGGGTTATTTGTCAACACCCAAAATGATATTTTTTTAAATTTTTTTTGGTTGCCAAAAACTCAATATTAGTATATAATGGATAAAAAGTAATATAGGGGGTTGATATGATGTTAACGCCAACAATTAAGGGGCTAATAGCTCTTAATGGCTATACAAGGCAACAAGTAGCAGCTGCGTTAGGACTTGCCCTAGCTCAGGGCGTCACTAACAAGTACGCCCGTGATAGTTTTAGCGGACAGGACTTAATTAAGATAGCTAATTTGTGCGGGTGTAGGTTAGCTTTTGTTGATGGCAAGGGGCAAGCTATTTTGACGTTCCCTGAGCTGCCCGCCACGCAGGAGCGGACAGAAGACAGATCCAAGGCGTGACGGCAAAATTGATATCAGCGTTGATGCTAAAAACAGTGACACAAAAATTTGACAATTGGTGAGGCACGCAACTGCAAAAATAGTGTGCTATAATGGTAATTGCATAAAGTAGATGTTGATGTTTGAGTGCAAAAAAAAACGTTAAAAACGTTAAAAACAAAAAGGCTTGATAAGTGTTTAGCTTATCAAGTCTTTTTTTATGCATAAAAAAATATATTAAAAAATCATAGTGCATTAAACGTTAGTTATGTAACACTTTAATGCACTAAAATTTTATAACGATAGATTAAAAAGTATAGTGCATTATAAATATTAAAGATAGGTTATACACTTTAATGCATTAAAAATATATATAGTGTTTAATGCATTATAAATATATAGTGCATTATAGTATTTACAATGCATTATAAATATTATTAGTGCATTATAAAGTACTAATGCACTATGAATATATAGGAGTTTGTAAATATATGTTTAATGCATTAAAAGTATTAAAAAATACAAATGCATATAGGGTTAAAACCAATACAGGAGATAAAGAGCTAAACAGCCTAAAAGATAGCGTTAAAAGCTATAGAGAGCTTAATAATAATATTAAGGCGTTAGGTAGAGAGGCTGCTGTATTGGAGTTATCAGACATCCAAGCTTTTTGGTTGCAAATCATGATGGACAGCAAAGCCAGCAATAAGGATAAGCTGACAGCTAGCAAGTTATACGCTCAATCACTAGGAGCATTTGACAAGCAGACAGCTAGCAACAAATCTGGCAAGGCTGTCTATAGTTGGTCTAGTGACGTTGTAGACGCTGACGTCATTAAGGCTGACGACGGCTAAAAAAGTGCAAATTTAACATAACACATCTTATCGGACGTAAAAAGACACAAAAAGGACAAATTTGTGAACTCAACGTACTACACCGATAACAGGCAGGGAGTCCCACGCATTTTTATTTTTTTTGATTGTTTGGCGATTAAAAAAATAGCTGGCAACGATTCAAAATTTTTCTTTTTTTTTGTTTTTTTCACGGAAAGTTTTTTGACTTTCTTTTTTCTGACGGAAGAGGGGGTGGGGGATACCCAAACTTTCGACACGCGTCGGGGGTGGTAAACTCTCCCAAACTCCCGGAGCAATTTTTTCAAGGGGTAAACGATGGAAATCAGTGAAGAAAGAATATTTTTACCATACGCACCTAGGGCGATATGGAAGAAGAAACTTCATAGTGAGCTAAGCAGGCACAGGTTTGCCGTCATTGTCGCACACAGACGTTTCGGCAAGACGATAGGTATGGTGAATCATCTTATCAGGGACGCGTTAAGCAGTGACAAGATAGCACCGCAGTATGCATTAGTAGCACCGTATACCAACCAAGCGAAAAAGATTGCGTGGTCACCTCTGAAGTATTACACGCACGTTATCGACGGGATAAAGACGAATGAAACGGAACGCTACGTAGAGTTCCCGAGCAAAGTCCCGGGAGCTCAGGGAGCAAGGATATATATCATCGGTGCTGATAACCCTGACGCATTACGCGGTACGTACTGGGACGGGGTAGTACTTGACGAATACGCGGACATGAAACCCGAGATGTGGAGTCAGGTAATCAGACCTGCGATAGAGGACAGAAAAGGGTACTGCTACTTTATCGGCACGCCTAAGGGGCAGAATGCGTTCTATGAGATATACCACAACCACATAAACAACGACAGATGGTTCACTTATATCTGCAACATATACGAGAGCGGGATTTTCGATGAAGCCACGATAAAAGAGTTGCAGGAAGATATGAGTGACGTTGAGTTTGCTCAAGAGTTTTTGTGCGACTTCTCGAAGGCTGCGGTAAACGAGCTTTTCAGCATGGAACTGTTAGACAAGATGTTCGGCAGAAAGCTTACTGACAAAGACGTACCTGCTGATATGCCGATTATACTTGGCACAGACGTAGCACGTTACGGTGACGACAGGACCGTAATCTGGAAACGGCAGGGACTTATGGCAGAAGCGAACCCGAGGGTGTTTAAACAGCTGAACACTATGGAAGTAGCGGACAAGGTTATGGACGCCATGAACGCAGGAAGAGCCGATATGACGTTTATTGACGTGGGCAATATGGGTGCAGGCGTAATCGACAGAATACGGCAGATGGGATATACCAACGTGAGCGAGGTAGCGTTCCAGGGTGCGGCCATAGAGAACAAGCGTTATGAGAACATCAGGGCTGAGATGTACTTCAAGCTTAAGGAATGGGGAGAAAACGGTGGAGCAATGCCTGAAGAACCCGGCTTAAGAGAAGAGCTTGCAGCCATAAGATATAAATACTCTAAAAACGGAAGGCTGATGCTTACGTCAAAAGAGGAAATCAAAGAGATGTTAGGACGTTCTCCTGACTTGGCGGACGGACTGGCACTTACATTCGCACGGCAGGTAGCACCAAGACGAAGGCTGAGGCCGGGCGAAAAGAACAGATATATGTGTAACACAGAATATTGCATTATGGACAATGTAGTTTAAAGGGGGATGTAGACAATGGGAGCAATTAGTAAACTTTTCGGTGGTAGACCTAGTGTACCTAAAGTTGAGCCTGTAGCACCTGCACCGACCACTATTGCGAGCGGTGAAGTAGAAGATACTTCCGGTGAAGGCAGCAAGAAAAGAAGAAGAGGTTTTGCAAGCACACAGACTTCTACTATTGCAGGCGACGCAGGCAGTGGCAGAAGCACTTTAGGCTAAGAGGTAGAGCAATGAACCTTGAAACAATCGCAGGCAGTGCAAAGACAGAGGGGACACCGTTCCCTGCTGATACACCGCCTGTAAAGAAAAAACTCCCGGATAAGAAGCGTTTCAACAGAAAGATGAAAGAGTTGTATGAGGCGCGCAGGGAGTGGGAAGACAGATGGAAAGAAATCAGAGATTACCAACTGCCTTTTGTAGGTGATTTTGATAATACCTCTGATAAGACCAATCCTGCACGCAGACGTGATTATAAAATCGCACAGGGTGTAGCGTGGCTTGCGGCACAGGTTTTTGCGTCTGGTATGATGAGTGGCCTGACACCACCTTCTCGTCAATGGTTCAGGTTTGCATATAAACAGCCCGAGCTTAACAGCAACGTAGACGCAATGAAAGTCCTTGACGAAAGGCAGGAGATAGTAGCGTACGTATTATCCAAGAGCAACTTCTATAACAGCGTACACAGCGTCTATCTTGAACTGCCATTCGGGCAAGCACCACTTGCGATATTTTACGACCCTCAGAACGGGGTACGTTTCCAGGCAATGACAATCGGCACATATGCTTTAGGTGTTGATGGTTTCGGCAAGGTACAGACCTTTGCTAAAAAGTATGAGATGACGTTGGCACAGATCATTGATTGTTTCGGACTGGAAAGCCTGCCTGAAAACATGAGAGGGATGGCAGAAAACGAAAGCACCTTAAGCAAGAAATATACCGTCAACTGGCTTGTCGAGCCGAACGACGAAAGACTGCCGGGCTATATGGACAACCTGAATATGCCGTACAGAAGCGTCTACTGGCTTGATAAATCAGCAGAAGATGAATACCTGTATGTCGGTGGGTTCGAGGAATGGCCCGTTCCTGTAGGGCGATATCTCGTAAACGGATTGGATGCATACGGACGCGGTCCGGGGTGGTTTGCAGAAGGTGACAGCAAGATGTTGCAGATGATGAAGAAAGACTATCTGACAGCCGTTGAACTGTCCATCAAACCGCCGATGAAAGGCCCTGCCAGTCTTATGAACAACGGAGGTATAAATCTTATCCCGGGCGGACTTACAGCCGTAGAGGACCAGTCACAGCAGTTCGTACAGCCGTTGTTTGAAGTAAAACTTGACCTTGACCATGCAGCACAGGAAATCATGAGAGTAGAGGACAGCATTAAGAGAGCCTACAGTGCAGATTTATTCCTCATGCTGGATAACGTCGACAGTAGCCGTATGACTGCTAGAGAGGTTATGGAACGTATGCAGGAGAAAATGCAACAGCTAGGACCTGTAACCGAACGCTTTCAGGATGAATTTCTGACACTGATTTTAAACAGGGTATATAACATCATCGACAGAAGCGGAGGCTTTCCGCCAGTTCCTGATGAATTGCAGGATATCTTGAACGGCGAAGATATAGAAGTCGACTACATCAGCCCGCTTGCACAGGCACAGAAGATGAGCGGACTTGTCAACATTGAGCAGGCAATAGCTCAAGTGGCACAGATGGCACAGATATGGCCGGAAGTTGTCAAGAAGGTTGACCCATTAGCGACTATCAGTAAATACTTTGAAATGCTCGGTGCTCCTGCTGTAATGCAGAGAAGCACAGAAGCAGTACAAGAAATCCTTGCACAGGAACAGCAGGCAATGCAGGAACAGCAGGAATTACAGGAAGGACTGGCAGTAGCACAGGCGGCCGCTCCTGCTGCGGACGCTGCAAAGAATCTGACGGAAGCTGCTAATGATATGAACCCTGCGGTAAACAGCTGGCTAGGGATTGGTGGTGGCCTTGAATGACAAGATATAAAGCCATTACCGAAAAAGGCAGCAAACAGGAAATGCTGACAAAGTTTTTCCGGAACGAGATTAGACGACGTGACGATGAAGCTTTGGCAGCACTTCTGAAAACTCCAAGCGGGCGTTGGTTTTTAATGCGATTGCTGGATAACTCCTATGTACTAGGACAGTGTTTTACAGGCAACAGTACAACGTTTTACAACGAAGGAAAACGTGAAGTAGGTTTACAGGTATTGCGAGATATTACACGTCTAGGAGTAAAGGCGGTCAAGCTGAAACAGACAGCAGAGCTTGAGTATATAGAGTTTCAGGCAAAGGCAAGGAAACTTGCAGAAGATTATGCGGAGAGAGAAACGGAGTAATGAGATATGAATGAAGAACAATTAGAGGGCACACAACAAGCGGAATCCGTAAATGCTGTTGAGCCGAACAATCAACAAGCCACCACCATTACAGGAGATGTGGCAGGAGCAGAAACTCAAACAGCAGGCAGAGCGGGAATCAACTATGACTTCAATAACTTGAAACTGCCAGAAGGCTTTGAATTAAGCACAGAGGAACAAGGCAGATTTGTTGACGTTATCCGTGATATGGGTATCAGCAATGAAAATGCAAATGCTATTGCTCAATATGGTGCAGAATACGGAAACCGCGTAGCAAGTGCTGTATTGTCTATGAAGCAACAAGAGATTGCAGGTTGGGGCGAAGCGGCCAAACAAGAACTTGGTGCTGACTTAGATAAAACCGTCGCATTATGCGGTAGTGCTGTTGAGCATATGGAGAAAACCTGTCCCGGCTTACGAGAAGCCTTGAACGAAACAGGTGCAGGTAACAGAATTGAAATTATCAGAGTGCTTGCTGAAATGGGTAAGATGCTGAACAGCGACCCGGGTATGGCTGCCGGCATTGGTGCAGGTGCAGCTAAAAGCGGTGTTGACAATAACAGTATGATTGCAAAAATGTATCCGAAAACCGACTTTAGTAAATACAAATAAGAAAGGACTGAATAAAACATGGCAACTATTGGTTTAGCTCATACTTTGAGCGACTTACAAAAACAATTAAATCCTGACGGCTCTATTGCTCAAGTAATGGAGGTATTGAACGAATCCAATCCGATTTTAGAGGACGTTCAATGGGTAGAGGGCGATTTGCCCATCGGCAACAAGACTACCATCCGTGCCTCTCTGCCGTCCCCGTCCACCCGCCGTATCAATCGTGGTACTCCTGCTACTAAAGGCACTGTTAAACAAATCATTGACGTATGCATGAACCTTGAGGACCGTTCCTGCGTCGACGTGGAACTGTTGGCAGGCAAACCGAATCCTGAACAATATCGTGCTTCTGAAGACGCGGCACACGTTGAAGGTATGGGTCAATATGTAGCAAGACAACTTCTGTACGGTGATTTAGACAACGATCCCGATACTTTCAACGGTATCATGACACGTTACAATACTTTGAAAGGCGATAAAGGCACTCCTGGTTATCAAGTAATTTCCGCAGGTGCTGCCGGCACTAAAACCAATGCCTCTATTTACTTTGTAGACTGGGGCGACAGACGAGTTACTGGTATTTATCCGAAAGGTACTGTAGCAGGCTTGAAACAAGAAGACTTGGGCGAAAGCGACGTATACGATGAAGACGGCAACCCGTATCGTGCATTGCAAACCTTGTACAGCTGGAAACTTGGTTTGGCAGTACATAACGTTCGTTCCATTGTCCGCGTCTGCAACATCGATGTAACCAAACTGGCTACTCTGACCGACGCAGCACAAAAACAACTGATGGATAAATTCATCTTTGCGAAAAACCGCCTGTGGATGCCTAAACAACCCATTGCATATGTTCCAGAAGATGTATATTCCTTCCTGGAAACCTACTTGACCAACAAGAACAACGTTCATGTAACCCGTCAAGATTTGGCAGGCGAACCTCCTAAACTGTATTTAGCAGGTATTCAAATCAAAAAGGTTGACTGCCAATCCACTAAAGAAGACGCAGTAGAGTAAAGAGAGGAGTGTATCACAATGATTTTCGACCAACAGAATATTTTCTTTGATAATACTACCGTTTCCACCTCTACCGACAGCAATGTAATTGCAAATGTCGGCGGTGGTGACGCACACGACCCTTTATTTCTCGTAGTTCATGCAAGCACTGCTATTACCGGCACTTGCACTGTTAACCTTGAAACAGCGGAAAATGAGGGTATGACTACTAACAAAGTTGTTTTGGCAAGCTATAGCCTGCCTGCATCCAAAAAAGGCTTACTGCTTGTTACTAAACTGCCTTATGGTATGAAGCAATTTGTCCGCCTGCATGAAGCTGGTGCGACCGCTGGTAAGATTACCGCAGGCCTGACCGCAACTGCACCGAACTGGCCATGAAAAATTCACACAACAAAATATTAGACGCTTACAAAAATACAACTATGAACGAAATTCGCGTATGGCTGTATGAAGCAGGAGTAGAATTTTCAGATGACGCGAGCAGGGAAGAACTAATCGCACTGATGGAAAAAACCTTGAAAAACTAATATTTAAGGGGGGTAGGGATAAATTTCCTTATCCCCTTTTTTGATAAATAATTTGATAAATAAACGGAGATAAAACTATGAATATAACAGACGTATGTAATATGGCTTTAGCTCACATTGCAAAAGGCAGAATAGCAAGTATTGAAGAACAGACGGAATCAGCAAGGCAATGTAAGCTTTTTTATGAGCAGACAAGAAAAAACCTGCTACGGGAATATGCGTGGGGCTTTGCAAAAAGAATTGACAGACTGGCAGAGCTTAGCGTTGAAAGTCCGTACTGGAAATTTGTTTATGCATACCCTGAAAAGTGCGTTGCCGTAAGAAAGATTTTCAATTCTGATAACGGTGCTGTTATCAGAGCGGGCAAGAAGGAACAAGGCGAGTGGGACTTATATATGGCAACGGATAATGTCTTGGGAATCGGCTGCAATATCGAGAAGGCGTGGCTTGAATATACTTATGACGTAGACAACGCAGACTTGTTTTCAAGCGACTTTTTAGAAGCGTTAACACATATGCTTGCCTTTAATATCTGCTTACAGCTGACAGGCAATAGTGGCTTGCAACAGCAACAGTTTTCATTGGCACAGGCTGCGTTGAGCAAGGCGAAATATTCAACCACCAGCGAAAAAAAAGAGAAGCCTGACTATCCGACAAGATATTTTGACGGGAGGGCTTGAAGATGGCAAACGTTTTACAGCCTTATTATCTTTTACAAAGTGCTTTTACAGGTGGAGAAATCAGCAGTGAAGTATCAAACCGCGTAGATTTAGACAAGTACCAATACTCGGTACTGAGGGCTAAAAACTGTTTGGTACGTCCATACGGTCCTATTTATCGCAGACCGGGAATGAAGTATGTAGCAAGGACAAAGACGGCTGACAAGAAAAGTGTTCTGCTAACGTTCAACGGGGAAGAAGGCAATGATTATTTGCTTGAGATAGGCGAAAAATATATCAGGGCATACAAAGACGGAAAATATTTAGGCGTAGAAATGGTAACTCCGTTTTTGGAACGTGACCTGCCGAAGCTTAGATTTACGCAAAGTGCAGATACTTTATTTGTTGCGAGCGGTGAGTATCCAGTAAAAAAAGTTGTAAGATACGCTGATAACGATTGGAAATTCAGCGACTTTGATATAAGCGATATATATTTTGACGACAACTTGCAAGCGGATATCGTGGCAAGTGCCTTATATACCACTCCGGGCAATTATCGATGGACAGTTCCGAAAGACGGAAGATACATCATTGAAGTAGCAGGTGCAGGCGGTGGCGGTAGTGGCAGTGCAAGAAAAGCAGGCGATAAACAGTCTAGTGGCGGTAATGGTGGTCGCGGTGGCTTTTACAGTTTTGAAATGGACTTGACTGAGGGAACTACATATTCAATAAGCGTCGGTGCAGGCGGTAAGGGTGGTGCGGTACATAATGGAGCTGGTCTTGGTAATCCCGGCGGTAACGGCGGTGACACAACTGCTTTTGACAAAGTAGCCAAAGGTGGTGGTGGTGGCACTCCTGCAAACTCTGTCAATTACGGTGCATATGATGGTTCGGACGGTACTAACTATGGTAACGGCGGGTATTGGTGGTAGTGCAGGTAAAGCATACGACGACGCACATCCTTCCGGCACTGATGGTGCTAATGGTTGGGTAACAATCGTTTATAAGAACAATCCCACAGTAAAGCCTTCAAAGGTGAACGGCACTATTGAAATCACAAGCAACAGTGATATATTCACGGAAAAACACGTAGGCGGACAAATCAGGATGATACATGAAGTACCGTCTGTTTCTGTTGAACTTAGCAATGCAGGGACAACAGCAATGCTGAAAATCGGTGAAGAGTGGAAGGTGATCTCTGGTGGCTCGTGGAATGGCAAGCTTACGATTGAAAAAAGCGAGGACGGCAAAACTTGGAAAGAGTTTAGAAAATACTCCAGCACCAAAAACTTCAACGTGTCTGAAAGTGGTGCAGTGTCTGACGTAATCTATCTTAGGATGACGGCAGAAATAAGCTCGGGCGATTTTACAGCGACACTTACTGCAATGCCGTATAAGAAAGAGGGTACTGCAAAGATAACGGAATTTAAAAACTCTAAAGTTGTTAGCGCTATGGTTCAGAAAGACTTCGGCAGTACTGATGAAACATCAAACTATGCCTTCGGCGTCTGGAATGAAGAATACGGATATCCTAGAACAGTATGTTTTTTTCAAGACAGACTATGTTTTGGAGGCAGTAAGAAACAGCCGTATATGGTTTGGATGAGCAGAACTGGTGACTATGGAAATTTCAGCGTCGAAAAAGCAAGCGGAACTATTACTGACGATAGTGCGGTAGCGGTAGCTTTTGTCAGCAGAAAACAGTTTAAAATCATGCACATGATAGCAGGCACAGATTTAATCATTCTTACAGCGGGCAACGAATGGACTATTAGTGGCAGTGAAACCGTTACACCCACAAAATGTGTTCCGAAAATGCAGACAACAAGAGGATGTAATGAATGTGAGCCTCTGATGATTGGCGGTCGAATTGTTTTTGTACAGGGCAGAGGAAGCACTGTACGCGACATGGGCTATAGCTTTGAAACCGACAGTTACGGCGGTAACGATTTGACTTTGCTTGCAAAGCATTTAATTGCAGGCGTAGATATCGTAGACAGCGACTATAAACAAGAGCCTGACAGCACTATTTATTTTGTTCGAAGTGATGGTGTGATGATATGCCTTGCTTATATTATCGAGCAGAAAGTCTATGCGTGGAGTACTGTTGAAACGCAAGGTGCGATTGAAGCTGTTGCTACAGTACAAGAAGATGATGAAGACGTTGTTTATCTGATTGTAAAGAGAGAAATCAACGGAGCTGTAGTAAGAAGCATTGAGTATATTTGCAATAACTCAAGTACAAGTAACGTACCTGAAAACTATATAATGCTTGATTCGGCAATGACATTGACGCAGGACGACGCAACCAGAGTAGTACGTCCGACGTCTTTTATCGTCCCGGAACTGGCAGGAACTGTATGTGATGTAATCGCAGACGGTAGAGCGTACAGAAACATCAGCGTATCAGAAGATGGACTGTTTACATTGCCTACAGCTGTAAAGAGAGCAGTAATCGGACTGCCATATGAAAGCATTATAGAACTGCCGAACGTTGAAATCAGAACTGGGGACGGCACTATGCAGGGCAGGTTCAAGCAGGTAAGCAGTTGTATTGTAAGGCTGAAAAATTCTTTAGGCGGTACGGCGGGTTGCAGTACTGATACAATGGATCAACTACAATATGATGAACTTAGTGCAGTAAAAGACATTAGATTGTTTAGCGGTGACAAGAAGATTACTTTGCCGATTGGTGGGTTCAACAACGACGGCAGGATAGTAATCCAAAGTGACGAACCGTATCCGCTCAACGTATTGGCGATAGTTAGAGAGGTGACCTTCGGTGGCTAAAAAGTGGACAGCGGAAGAAATTGATTTAGATAAATATGACGTAGCGAAATTAGTTGTAGAGCTGTTAGACGATATCCGCGAGCAGGACAAAGAAGACCTGCTTGCAAGCGGTAACGATGAAGCGTTCGCTGTTATCGGTTCAATCAGACTTAGTGAAAAGGTTTTAGTTTATCGTGGTGAGAATGGCAAACTTTTATGCATTCTTGGTGTAGGCTTGCCGTCTTGGCAGAGTGTAGGCCGTGGAGTGTGGATGCTTGGAACTAATGAACTTTACAACGGCTATGTGAAAGAAGTTTTGGTTAAAGAGGGGTATTATGTGTTCCATAAATTTGCACAGAAATATGGACTTATTCACAATGTGGTTTATGAAAACAATAAGACTTCCATTCGCTATTTAAAATATTTGGGAGCAGTTTTTTTAACAGAAGCTAAAGTAACTGCTGACGGCAAAAAGTTTTATCAGTTTTATATGACTGCTGATTATAGAGTACCGCGTTTATATCAGCACAACAGATACGGAAAAGAGGTGCAGAAGTAATGGGAGTAGTGGCAAGTTTAATCGGTTTGCAGACTGGTATGCAGATGTACGGACAATATCAGGCAGGAAAGCAGCAGGAAGCTATGTACAATGCACAGGCAGAAGCAGCACAGCAGAACGCGTCTATTGTCAGCAAGCAGAGAGAACAGCAGGCAGAAGCGTATGCACAACAGCAAAGCAGATTGAACGATAAGCTGAAAATTGCTAGAGGACAGGCAATTGCTAGTGCAGGTGCAAGCGGTATTTCAAACACTGGCAGTGTCACCGACGCTTTAGACAGTATGGAAGACGCACACCAAAAAGACAGCATGACTTTATTGCAGAACCAACGTAACGATAATTGGAGTGCATACGTTAAAGAAGTCAATTTCAGAAATCAGGCTAATGCATATAACGCAGCTGCTCATAATGCAAGAACTGCTGCCAAACAGCAGATGCTAGGTACTCTTATTGGTGGTGCTGCCAGCATTTACGGCAACATGGATAAAAGGCCTAAAGACGCAATGCCCAAAGACGAATGGTACAATCAAGGCTTTCAGAAAATGCAGCTCAACAGGAATCCGATGGCGAACGTCAATTATGGACTTGACCTTGTCAGCGGTAACAGAGTTGCTGGTTACAATAATTCTATTTGGCCGCCTAAACAGCCGAAAAAATACTTTGAATATTAAAGAGGTGCAGTCATGAAGATTGAGGGATATAAGCCGTCTGTAAATTTAAATACTGTCAATGCACAGGTGAGAATCCCTAGCGAGGGAATGGCTTACGGTACAGGCAGTCAGGGATATACAGGCCTTGCTAAAGGTATAGGAATTGTTGCAGGCTTTGTCAGCAAAGAACAGGAAAACAAGGACAAGCAGACAATCTTGCAGGCAATGGACACGTACAACAAAGGCCGTTATAACATCATGTACAACGAAAAGAACGGTTTAATGCATACACAGGCAGAAGGAAGTGCGGGTATTTCTGACAGCTATGTAGAGCAGGAGAAGGAACTTAGAAACAATATCCTGAGCAATATAAAGCTCAACAAGGAAACAAACAGAGTAGCCTTGTTGTCCCTTATGGACAATTCGGCAAGAGAAGGTTATGAAGTTGTAGACAAATACCAGTATGCACAGTACGAGAAAGTTAAAGACTTGACAGTAAGCAATAATATGCAGAACTTTTCGGAGATTATCCAAAAGAACTGGAACAATTTAGATTTGATAAACAATACGGTAAATAAAGCCAGCCTGACACTTAGCCTTGCGTATGGTGACAGGGGGGCAGAATATCTTGTAGACAAGCAGAGAACAGAAGTCGGCGGACTGATAACCAATGCGGTAACTGCTGCTATTACTCATGAAGATTATGCTACATCAAAAACTTTGATTGAGAAGTACGGACACTATCTGACTGCTGACCAAAGAGGAAAGTTAAGCGGTGTTGTTTACAACAAAGAAGAAGGTGCATTCGAAAGAAGTCTTGCAAAAGAGCTTTCAGAAAAATACGGAGATGATGAAGCGTCGGTATTAAAGGCACTTGACGGCACTCCTGCATTTGATGACAGCAAATCTCTTGAGGGTAACACATGGGTAAGAAAAGATGGCGTATCATTGGACGGTACGCAGGATAAAACAAGAATCGGACTTTCCGTTATATCCAAAGACTATAAAGCACTTGCAGGTGAACAATTATTTGTCACAAGCGGTACTGATGGTGACCATAACTCAGGTTCACGTTCGCATGGTGGTGGTTGGAAAATTGACGTAGCGTCCGATTGGTTAGCAGTAAAAGCTAACCGCGATAAGTTCATCAAAGACTGCCGAAGCAAAGGTATTGTAGTAAGAGATGAATATGAAAAGCCGTCCGAAAAATCGACGGCAGGACACTTAGATTTAGACTTCACGGACTTTGTAGCACCACAGCAAAGAAACCTGAGCTATGAAGCAAAAGACCGCGTACTCGCTTTGTATAAGCAGAATAGAGCGGACGCAAAACGTATTGAAAGGTACAACGACGATAAAGCCTATGAAGCTTTGTCAGACAATTTGTTTGCTATGAAAGCACAAGGAGCGTCATATGATGAAGCAATGCGTTTTGCGGAAGCACAGGCAGGAACAGACATAAAGAAATTGAGAGAATATAAAAGTGCCGTCGGGATTGTTTTTGACAGAATCGGCGGTAGAGGTGGCAGTGGCGGTTCAGGTGGTGCAGGTGGTAGCGGAAGCGGTACATTCGGCTACAATGAACGCGAATTAATTTGTGAAGCACTTTCAAGAGGCCTGTATAAAACAGAACTTGAAATGATGATTGACGCAAGAAACAAGGGTGCTAGCGATAGAGATTTACATAATCTTAGAAGTGATTATCAAGACTGGCTGCAAGGTAAAGGCGTTTTCGGATATGACTTTAATGCGATTGCTGATCAGTTCATTCCGAAAACCAGTATCGGTGACGCGACAAAGGCACAAGCCAAAAGCCAGGGCGTTGCAGCAGGTAAGTTGTTTGTCCGCGATTACAGGATGACACACAACGGGCAAGACCCGACACCGGGCGAAGTTATCGAAGCAGTACAAAAGGGTGCTGCTACAATGGTAAGCGGTACATATGTAAGCGGACACACATTGTTCTGGGATAACAATAAAACATTCAAGTATTCACAAAATCAGCTGGCAGCATACGGAATCAGAAAAGTAACACCTGCTGATGATAGAGGGTATAGCTTTACTGTAGTTAAATCTGACGGCACAACAGAATGGATGAGTGCTAAAGAGCTTGACGAATATATGGGAGGAGCAAAATAACAATGGACTTGACTAAAGAAGAATGGGACAGAGAGTTTGAACAGCGAAGCAAGATGGGAGTATGGGGCGGTGCTTTACGCCCTATTGCTACAAACGTAGACTTAGAACCAGTCTTGAAGTTTAAGGACGAACAGTATAAAACCAATCAGGAAAGCACTGTATTGTCTAACCTCGGTACTGTTGCAGGGAACGTATTAAAAGGTGCAGGCCGTGGTGTTTTGGGTGCTGCTAAAGCTGCTATTGATTACAATATTGAGCAACATAAAAAAGCAGACCCGAACTATAGACCATACAACGACTTTGCAACAGACGCTTCCGACACATTGCAGTCTGGTGTAAATGCTTTAGAGCGCACAGAAATAAAAACAGACAGTGCCACAGAAAAGCTTGCCTATGATTTATTGGAAGGTGCAGGACAACTTGCTGTACAGATTGCATTAGCAAGTGCAACTGGTGGTACTACTGCTGCTGCATATATGGCTACTATTACAGCAGGTGACCAATATTTGGACCTGCGTAAACAAGGTGTAGACGCAGAAAGAGCGGCACAAGCAGGCTTAATTAACGCACCTATGCAGTTAGCACTTGAAAAAATCGGCATAGGAAAAATCATGAACAAACTGCCTAAAGACAGTCCGCTTAGAAAAAGAATGACTGATATTCTTGTTACAGGTATAACAGAAGGTGTTACAGAGGGCTTGCAGGAAATCCCGGAACAATTAACTAACATCTGGGCAAAAGACAAGAATGCTGATGTAGCAAGCGTCGCTAAAGCGTGGCAGGGCGATTGGCAGGAGAACGTAAAAGAAATCGGCTACAGCGGTCTGATTGGCGGTATCCTCGGTGGCGGTGCAAAAGGTGCTATGCACATTGTAGACGCTAACGTCAGAAACTATGTGCAGGCTAAAGTCAATGACGCACAAAAAGAGTTTATCGCACAGAACATCGAGCAGATTAAAAAGAACGGCATAAATCCTAATGACGCAGCCGTTTATATCAACGCGAACAGCGATAACGGAACTATTACTGTAGAAGCAAAAGACGTTCAAGGATATATGCAGGCAGCAACCCCGGAGAAAATAGCAAAAGAGCTAGGTGTTACTGTTGATGAAGTAAATAAAGCAGCAGCCGCAGGACAAGATATTGATATCAACATAGGCAATTTTACTGCTGCCTGTTCTACCAACGAGGGACTTTTTGAAGCCACGAAAGACGGTATGCTGTTTAATGCAAATGGCGAATTGTCTAGCCGTGATTTAGCAATGCAAGGCGAAATTGCAAGAGAATCTACATTATCAGAACGTGAAGCGGTAGAACTTGACAACGAGATAGAAGCCATTGTAAAGAGTGCCAAAGAAGCAGGTGTAGCAGAGAAACAGGCAGAAGATTTAGGACTGATAATCGAAAGCCGTGCAATGGTTGCCAATCCGTCCAATCCTGCGGAATGGCTGAAAAAAAATCGCCTGCGTTTTCAAAACGCAGGCAAGGTTAATAGCGGTATGGGTTGGTTGCAAACAAGCAAAAATACAGTATATCCCAAACTGGGCGAAGAAACTTTGCATGAAGATATTGCAGCTTGGGAGAGAATTATTGACAATAAAGACAAGCTAAACATTAATAGAAATATCCGTATAATGAACACACCTATTTCTTTTGAACTTGCCGGCATTGAAAGGTTACCGATAAAAATAAACCCAAAAAGATTTTCTCATATATTAGGCAAACATAAAGATGGTATGACGGATAAGCAGTTAAAAGCATTGCCCAAGGCATTGACAGACCCGCTGTTCATTGCTCAATCTAAAAACAATTTATTGGTCGCTTTAGATTTACCTGATAAAAACGGTACTTCTGTAATCAGTTTTTTCTCTATTAGCAAAAAAGAAATCAACCAAAAGACAGCTCACTTTTTGTTGACTGCCTACGGGAAAGATAGTGCATATGGTGGAAATAGTGGGGATGTTGGTACTGACTATAAATGGTTTTTGGATAATTTTATTAATAAACCAGAAAGGATAAAGTATATAAACAAAGAAAAAACCGCTCAATGGCTCGCAACAGGAGGGCTCAAAGTGCCCAAGAGTTATGGAGACCATCGGCGGTTTCTAGATAGTAGTATAGCAACAGAACGAGATTTAGTCAAGAGGAAATTAGAATATCCTGAATTATATCAAAAACAGGGTGAAAAAACCAAAGGCGCGATTTTGCCACAAGTAGACGGTAGTTATATTATCAGCTTGTTCAAGCATGCTGACGCAAGCACCGTTATTCACGAAACGGGACACTATTTTGTTGAAACATTGGTAGAGGAAGCGTTGGCTAATCCCGACAACAAACAGCTTAATAATGACGCAAGAATACTGCTTGAGTATGCAGGGACAAATCTTGAAGCGTGGAGAAACGGGGACGTAGACAGTAAAAGACCAGCTCATGAAATTTTAGCTAATGCTTTTGAAACTTACGTCATGGACGGCAAAGCACCAAGCACCAAGCTAAGAAAAGCCTTAAGTCGTTTTTCAAATTGGCTGAAAAACATATATTCACGAATCATGAGAAGTGAATATGCAAAAGATATCAATGACGATGTAAGAGGCGTCTTTGATAGAATGCTTGCACCACAAGAAGAGATTGACGCTATGGCAAAAATGGAAGGACATTTTCAATCCTTGCCAAAGGAAATTACAGGCAAACTGTCAGACGCAAGTAAAGAAAGTTTGAAAACGAAAATTCTAAAGGCAAGAGAAAAAGCAGTAGATATCTTGACCAAAAAATATATGGAGAACTTCAGTGCTGAACGTAGAGAAGCGATTAAGAAATACAAAGAAGAAGTCACTCCTGCTGTAAGAGAAGAAGTAGAAAAAATTCAAGCCATTCAAGCAAAAGAAGCTGTTGCCGAAGCGTTCGGAAAACAACGCGAAAAGGGCAAAGAATCGTATTTCAGCAAAGCTAACCCCGTTACTGTTGCGAGAAAATATAAGCACGCTATAGGTTCTGTACTGCCGAACTATGCCGATGAGCTTAAATGGGTTCAACAGGATATCGAACATATGATTGGCGATACTGCTATGGCTTTAGAATCTGATGTTCAAGATTATAAAGATTTACAGCCGTACTGGGTAGACGCAAAAACAAAAGAAGTTGTCGATGTAAGCAACATGGACAACAAAGAACTGCTTGAGAAAGAAAAAGCAGGCACACTTGAAAAACATACAGCAGATACCGAGCATGGTTGGATAAGCATATTCAAAAAGGAAAACGGCAGAGTTCCGAACAAGGCAGACATAGAAAAACTGGCTGTTGATTATGAATGCGGTATAGATACTTATAATATGGGTGCAGAAGTTAATTTACCGCCACTAAAAGCAGAACAGCAGTCTGTGTATGACGATAATAAAAAGAAACTGGATAACCTGCTTAAACAGCGTGAAGAACTTAAAACAAATAAAGATTTAAAATACCTTGTCGATATGGCAAAACGAAGTGCCTTGTCAGACGAAGAGAGAACCGTTTTTGATGTTGTAGCCGACAAGCTAGGATATGACAGCGGCGACGCAATGGCAACGGCGATACTCAAAGCACCGATGAAGGAAAGACTTGTGAGAGAGCGTGTAAACGACCTTGTACACGAGAAATTCCCGGACTATGCACAGGACAGAAAGCTTGCAGAAAAGCTGACCAGAGAAGCCATTTACAACGAGGAATCAGCCGAACTCTTAGCACTGGAGAACGTCATTATACAAGACGCTTTACTTAAAGAGGCAGGCAAGGACAGAGCTAAAAAATATTCTCAAATCGAAGCAAAGATAATGAAGAACAGTGCTGAAATTATGGCAGAAGAAACCATTCGCTCCATGAATATAGGCGAAGCCGTTCGCAGCAGACGCTTTATGATTGCTGAACGCAGAGCGGCAGCAAATGCTAAAAAGGCAGCGAAGAAGGGCAACATAGAAGAAGCGTTGCAGTTTAAACGGCAACAGCTTTTTAATCATGCATTGGCTAGAAAAAGCGTACAGCTTGCAAAGGAATTTGCAGCAGCTCAACGTTTTGTAAAAAAACAGCTCAGAATTAAAAAGACAAAAGCTAACTGGGAAAACGAAAAGCATTTTGTTCAAACCTGTGCATTGCTGGAACGTATGGGACTGACAAGAAAAGATTATGATCCGAGCGTCAGAACGCAGACTTTAAGAGAATATGTCGAAGAGATGAAAACCAATATGAGCGAGGACGGCGACGAATCTTTCGTTACAATTGATATTGCCGATTGGTTGCTTGACGAAAACATCCGCCTTGAAAATGCAGGTGCATTAAATATTGACCAGTTCAGAGATGTTGTGAACGCTTTGAAAAACATCCGTGCCGTTGCAAAGCAGGAAAGAAAAATGAATGTTATTGCAGCACAGCAGAAAACAGAGGATGTAGAAAATCTGCTTTTGCAACAGCTCAACGAAATGGAAGATGTTTATAATCCTAGAGTAGGGCAGGACGAACGCAAAGGTTTTCTCAAAAGGACTGCTGACAAGGTAAGAATCTATCGTGAAAGTTCTTATAGTGCAGACAGTATGTATTTAGCTTTAGACGGTTGGAAAGACGGCGGTGTTTTCCAGAAGATGATATATTCTACGATTAACGTTGCTGCCAACAAGCGTTACGTACTGACGCAGAAGTATCAGACAGACTATGCGGAAGCTTATAATAAATGGTGTCCTGACAATGCAACCAAAAAGAAATATTCCGAATTTGTAGCATATGAAGAATTAGGTGACGGCACAGAAGGAAGCACTGGCAGTATTGACAGACACACTATGGTAAGTATGCTTGCAAACTTCGGTAGCAAAAGCAATATTGAACGCTTATGTGAAACTCCACCAATAGGGCTTGAGAACTGCCAGCTGTGGGTAAAAGAAAGCGACATGATAAGCAGGAAAGAAGCATTGGCAATGACTAGAGATAATATTGCTAATTTCTTGAGCAAACATATCACCAAAGAAGATATTGAGTTTGCACAAGCTAGAATCAATGCCGCTAGTCAGTTCTGGGAAGCTTTGCAACAGGTAGAAATCAACACTAGAGGTTTTTCACCTAAAAAAGTAGACGCAGAATCTACACTGTTTAAACTTGCCGATGGTACAGAGGTATTGTTTGAAGGTGGCTATTTGCCGTTAAGAAAAGATACTAGATTGGCAAGTGTCAGCGGTCAAGAAGAGGATGGTCCTCTTAATCAGAACGAAAGACAAGGCAGGAACTACTATACAAATACTGGCAGTAGTAAGAGCCGTACCCACGCAAAGTATGCTGTCAGCTTAGCACCGGGAGCGGAAATGAAAGCTGTTGAAGATACTATCAATGATATCTGCTTTAGGGAAATTGCAATTGATTTAAGAAAGATTTTGCGGAACAAGGATATCATGGAAGCAATGACACGCAAAATGGGACAAAACTTTGTGAAACTTTTCAAAGAACACATTGAAGCAAGTATCAATCCCGACAGTATGCTTAATACAGCCGTGGCAGAAGATTTGTTGAGCAAGACTGCGGACTGGTTGCGTCGTGCTGCGGTAGCAACAAGTATTATGGGCAGTTTAAAAATCTCTATACAGAACTATTCAAACATTGTTCTATACGGTAACAGCGTAGATGGCTTTACTCATGCTGATACTTTAGTTGCACTTTTCAACGGAGTAAAAAACTTCAATAACTGGAACGACATTAATGAAGTTTGTAACAAGAGTGCGTTTATGCGTGAACGTATGGAAACAGTAGACTTTACCATGCGTGAAATCAAAAACAGAAACGACTTGTCGACCATAGAAAAAGAGGCGGCTCGATGGGGTGGCAATATGCTTGCCTATACAGATATGATGACAGCAAAGCCAGTATTCTATCATGCATACTGTAAAAAAGTTCATGAAGGAGCGACGGAGCAGGAAGCGATTGATTTTGCGGAAACCGTAGTCAGACGCACCCTCGGCAGTAGCCGTGTTCACGATGTTTCCAGTATGCAACGTGGTAGTAGCATGATGCGTTTATTCGTAATGTTCCAAGGGTTCTTTAATACACAGTTCAATCAATGGGAACGTGAAGCACACGTTGTCGCTAATAAGTGGAGAGCAGGACAGAAGAAAGACGCGATTATGCGTGTTACATCTTTCGCTGCGTCGAAATGGTTTTTGTGTTGCGTACTGAATATTGCACTAGGCTTTGAAAATCCGTTTAAAGATGAAGATGATGATGACGAGAAACTTTCAAAACTAAATCAGGAACTTCTGAAATATCCTTTAAGCTTAGGCGGATGGGTCGGCGGTTTTGCCAATGCAGGTATGCAATATGCTTTAGGTATAAACAAAAACAATTACAACATTACACCGTCAGAGAATATTTTAAAAATACTGCTAGGTTCTTTTAACCACGCAGGAAAGGTTATGCGTGGAGAAGAAGAAGTGTTTGCTCAGGAAACGGCAGAAGTTACAGCCAATACAGCAGCTGTACTTTTTAAAATGCCGAAAGCACCGTTTAATATAATCTTCAATATGGTTGATATTGCAAACGATGAAATGGACTTTGAATTGAGGGACTTGTTAGGCAGACGTCCGAGGGCAGAAAGAAAACACGAGTATTAATAAAATATCCTGCTAAGTGCTGCACTTCACAACGTGAAATTTGTGGTATAATAAGGACAATGGAATATTTAAGAGTGTCAACACATATGTATTGACACTCTTTTTTTATTACAACGTTTATAGAAAGGGGAGAACAAACCGACATGATCGGAAACAGCGAGAACAGAATATCTTTTAACGGTAACGGCAGTGCAACGGAATTTTCGTACCAGTTTAAGATTTTGAACAAGACCGACATTAAAGTTTTGTTGGTTGACAACAAAGGCAAGGAAACCTTGCTGAACAAAGATTACTATGTTGATACTGAAAAAAGCGTAGTGCATTATCCCGGGTATGCACCGGGTGCAGAAATCCCGGAAGCACAAAGACCTCCAGTATTACAGAACGGGTGGAAACTTATTTTGTACAGGGAAGTACCTGTTACTCAAGAAAGCAGGCTTGACGAATATTGGCCGTTCAACGTCATTGAATCAATGGTTGACAAGCTGACCATTATTTGTCAACAGCTTTTGGACGGCATCAGCAGAAGTATTAAAATCAGCGAGAGCAGTAAAAGCGGTATTGATACTGTTATTGACGTTGCTCCGAACAAGGGTCTTAAATGGAACGCAGAGGGTACAAAAATTGTTGCAACTGTTGACCCTGCCGACGTCCTGCCACAAGCGAATGACGTTTTGAAACAGACAGAAGCGGCAAGGGATAAGGCAATTCAGAAAGCGGACGCAGCAGCGGAAAGTGCATTGAGTGCTGCCGACAGCGAGCGCAATGCCGATACTGCAATGAACAAGGCTCGTGCGTGGGCAGAAGGACATGAACCCGGTGGAGCAAGCACTAAGTCTTCTAAAGAGTGGGCAACGGAAGCAAGCACCAAAGCAACAGAAGCTACTGAACAGGCACAGCTTGCTAAATGGTGGGCTCAAGGTCATATGCCTGAAAATAATCCTTCAAATCAGTCAGCAAAGGAATGGGCAAAAGCTAGTAAGATTTATGCTAATATAGCAACAGAGAAAGCAGAGCTTGCCACACAGAAGGCAACAGAAAGTTTAGCGTCCGCAAATAAGGCTAAAGAAAATGCTGATGCAGCGAAAGCCAGTGAGACTGCTGCGAAGTCCAGTGAGACCAAAGCAAAAGCTAGTGAGACCAATGCGTCTAATAGTGCAAACACTGCGACAACAAAAGCCTCTGAGGCTAGCACGAGTGCTGCTGCTGCTAAAGCATCTGAGAATAAAGCAAAGGCTAGTGAGACTAATGCGTCTAATAGTGCGAACACCGCGACAACAAAAGCCTCTGAAGCTAGTGCGAGTGCTAATCAAGCAATGGCTAGTGCTGACAGAGCAGATACAGCTGCACAACAGACAACTCAAGCGGTAACGGATGCTGAAAGAGCTGCTGAATTGGCTACTAGCAAAGCACTAGAAGCTTTCAATAGTGCGAACACCGCGACAACAAAAGCCTCTGAAGCTAGTACGAGTGCTAATAAGGCAAAAGCCAGTGAGACTAATGCGGGGACTGCTGCTAATAAGGCAACCACAGAAGCTAATAGGGCGAAAACAGAGGCAGATAGAGCGAAAACTGCTGCTGATAGTGTCGGAAATCCTGTTGTCAGTATTACTCAGAGTGGTGGAAACTTGACTGTTACTAAAGGCGACGGAAGCTCCGATACTCTTACTGTTACTCCTGCTAAGGCTAGTCAAGCAGAAGCGGAAGCTGGTACTGATGACATCAAGATGATGACACCGCTAAAGACAAAAGAAGCCATACTTGCAAACATTGCTACAGATGCAGAAGCAACAGAAGGTACAGATAATACTAAAATGATGACACCTCTTGGAGTTAAGGAAAGTATTAAAGCTAATGCACCTATCAAGAGCGTAAACGGTGTTGTGGCTGGTGCAGACGGGAATGTAAGCGTTGGACTACTTAACGGTGATGCTGACACTAAGGGAATTAAACAGTTTAGATGTTTTATTGCATCAGGAGAGAACTGTTCATATTGGTATTTAGGCTCTACACCTGCAAATACCACAGGTGTAGAAGTCCTTAGTGCTTATACTACATCATTAAGATTATCGACCGTTGGTGGCTTTGGTGATAGATATCTCACTGATTATGAAGTTTATATCACTCCTAGATATGCGACACCAAGTATTCAAGCTTTTTCAAATAAACCAGTAAGTGAGGACCGCCTGCTAAAATGTGGATATGTTATCAACGGTGCAAATGTTGACTGGTATATAGTACTTCCACAATGGCCAAATCCTTTTTATGTTAGTTATCTTACTGCACCTATTAATGAGGAAAGAGGGTATCCGTTTAGAATCCCTGAACGTCTTACTGGTGTTGAGCAAGAACCTGCTAATTTTGTATATGGGGAAACTATAATTGTTTCTAACATATCTACTATTTCAGCAGGTACGAATGGTTGGTCAAGAGATTCTGCTACTGGTTTTACTATTCAGTGGGGTGAAGTTAGCTTAGCCCCAGGAACTCAAACAGTAATCTTCCCCCGAACATTCACAGCGTGTTACAACGTAGTAAGTGATGTGGCGGGAGATACATCACATTATGAAAATCCATGTACTTCAGATATTACTACTCAAGGCTTCAAAGTCGGGCATAATTATGGTAATCACTCTGTAAAATGGATAGCAATGGGAATTAGCTAATCCTCACGGGGTTGGAAGAAAGGAGAAAACAGTGGAGTATTTAATTAGGTTTGATAAAAATGGCAGACGTTGTGAAACCTATGTCAAATTTGAACTAGATAAAGATAGAATTGACAGTCTGTTATCTAGTGGATATATCGAAGTTACAGAAGCAGACTATCAGTTATTAGTAGGTAACATTGACGGGAAAGAACATATTCGTAATAATGACGGTACTTATAGTGTATATGTAGTTGAAGTTACCTTAGAGGAAGTCAAAACTAGCAAAAAGAATGCTCTTAAATATGAACGTGACAAAAAAGAAGTGGCAGTTATTGCCTACAAAGGGAAAACCTTTGATTATGACGATAAAGCACGTGAACGCTTAAATATTGCTAGACAAGCACTTGAAGATAACAATCTGCCTAGCCAAATGTGGACTTGTGCTGACAATACCGACATTGAATTGACTGTTGAGGACTTTAAAAACATCAACAGTCTAGCAGCACAGCGAAGCGGACAACTGCATGATACTTATCGTAAACTGTGTGATTATATCGATAAGCTGAAAACAGCTGATGAAGTGAATGCTGTTACTTTTGATACGGAGGTGATTCAATAATGAAAGAATTAGTAACCAATAAATATTTTTGGGTAGTAGTTGCTGCGTCTTTTGCATTTGGTGCTCTCCATCACTATATGGGATGGTAATGTCGCCTAATGTCAATATTTAAGAATGGAGATGAGGACAATTGCCATTAAGCGACGAAATGTTTCAGCGTCAAGTGTTAGCTGATTTAGCAGCCATTAAAGCAAACCAGTCTAAAGACGAAAAAAGCTTTGATTTATATAGGGCTAAAGTAGACCAGTTAATCAGCGTACAGGCAACAAATGTTAATAGTCTTAAAGACGCACATAAACATATTGATAAACTTGAGGGTGATATGCAGAGTTCCGAACAGCGTGTAAGGGAAGATATTGCAAAAGAGGTCAGTTCAATTTATCGCACTGCGGCAATTGTCGGTGCGTGTGTATCTTTTGTTATCAGCGTGATACTGCAAAGGTTAGGTTAATTTACTATGTTAGAAATGCTCAAAGAGGGTGGAGTGTACTCATTAACGCGAGTACTGCCCACCCTAGGTTATATCACATTTTTAGTTGTGTCCTGTTATCTTGCTTATTATGGCAAGACGTGGGGACATTATGCGGAGTTTACCGCCGCCACAGGTGGAGCGATTATTATTCAGTTGGGAAATAAATTTATAAATTCCAAATATAATACCGCACCTTGGGAAACTGGCAAACACTAACTGGTTAAAGAATAGGAGAGTGATTGCAAATGACTAAAGTATTTATCAATCCCGGACATATGCCGGGAGTAGACCCCGGAGCAGTAAACGAAATCTATGGAGAAACAGAAGCTGATATTGTTGCAGAAATCGGTGAACTTGTTGCAGAGTATCTGACTAAAGCAGGCTGTGAGTGTCAAGTACTACAATCTGATAATCTTGAAGGTGAAAGCCCTGAATATCCTAACATCTGTAGAACTGCTAACCAATGGACAGCAGATTTATTTGTCAGCATTCACTGCAATGCTGCTGCTAATGAGCAAGCCAAAGGTACAGAGGTGTTGATTTACAACAAGTGGAGCAGAGCGGAAGATTTAGCAGAATGCATTCAGAAACAAATCGTTGACAGTCTAGGAACTGTTGACAGAGGCGTAAAAATAAATCAGCACTTAGCTGTGTTGAGGGAAACTGTTATGCCTGCTGTTTTGGTTGAAGTTGCATTTATCAGCAATGAAGATGATGTTCAGTTACTAATCAACAATCAAGATGATATTGCACGAGCAATTGCCCGCGGTGTCACAGACTACCTTTGTAAATAAATTTTCCTTATCGACGCAGAAAGGGGGTGAGCAGGATGTTTGAGGAATTCAAGAATTTTGTATTGTCCAATGAATTTATCGTAGGCTTGGTAGTCGGTTTTGCACTCGGTGCGTTACATCACTACTTCGGGCTGTAATGGCAATATAAAATATTTATGCTTGTGATTTTAGCACTTGTTCACAAACGCATAAAAAGCAAGAAGCTGTTTAGTACATCCAATCATAAGCGTAGGTATGAAAAATTGCTGTACACGGTCCTAAAGCTGTGTGGGACGATTTATTGCTTTTATAAATAAAATTAGCCGTCTTGTTTTGCAGGACGGCTAATTTTAAACATAAGAAAGGGGGAGAGTACAATAGATGATGAAGAAAAAAATACTTGGGTGGTCTATTGCCTTATTGCTGTTGCTGTTAGCATTGCCTTGTACATCTTTTGCAGGCCAACAGTACACGATAACAGCAGAGGAGCTGACAGCACTCGACAGCAGATTACAACAACAGGAGATACTAATAAACAAATCCAAAGCGGAATTAAACAATCTCAAGCAACAGCTGACAACATCACAGCAGAGATTGGCAGAAGCCAAACAGCAATCAGCACAGCTACAGAAACAACTAGACGTGTTGAAGAAAACCTCTCAAATGCAGCAAGGCTTAATAGAGAGTGCCAATCAATCATTAGCGAGATACGAAGAAGAAATGCAAGCACAGCAGAAAAAAATTAAGCGTGAACGCGATACTGCTTATATAATCCTTGCAGGTGTTGTTATGCTAGCTATAAAAAACTAAATTTCTATTGCGTCCTCGATATATATTTTTAACGCAGCGGCAAATGCAGGCGGTGACCCGTTTTGGTGTCGCCTGCCCTCGACGTAATCTCTGATTGTCCTAGCGGATACTCCTATGATTTTTGACACATCAGGCCATTCATGCACATTTATGGCTTTAGCTTTATAAAACCGTTCTCTTAGTGTCGTTTCAGGCATTGCGTCCACCGCTAACAGCTCGCGGGGAGTAATACCTAGGACGTTTGCTAGGTTTATGGCGTTAGCACGTCTTAAGCCAAACTTACCACGCTCGATTTTAGCTATTGCGTCGCGGGACAGCCCCGCAAGCGTAGCGAGTGCGGTAATACTCAAATGCATACGCAGCCGATGGTATCGCAGGGATTCCGCTACTGTCTTCGGCGTTGGCGGTTGCGTTCCGCAAGCGTGTCCCTGCGGATATTTGCTCGACAAATCACATAAATGTTGCTATACCTCTTCTAAGATAGAAGGTGTAAGGTATAAGGTATAAGCAAAAATTTTCTTGATTTAACTGGAGTATATTTTTCTTGTGGTGATAATGATTCGTTGCTTAATAGCAGACCTTTTTAGTATAAACAAAAAGCTTGTCATTGTACTTTAAAAGTACGCCGACAAGCTTCTTTTTATTTCAGTAGCTCATATTTTATTGTTTTAGTGCTACAAGTAGCAATATTAGGTAGCTTATGCCGGGAAAATATTATTGAAAGCTTCTTTATTAGCTTCAATAGGTTGTTTACCACCGACAACGCAGAGATAACCATCACTAAGCATGTCCTCTACTACTTTGCCTAAAGCTTGCAAATCAGCATTAGTTACATCAAGAACTTCGTTGCGGATTTGTTGACGGGTAGCATCGGATAATGCTTTGATATATTGCAGTGCGGCCTGATCTAAACGCATAGAGTTAGTTAACGGAGTATCCATACCGCTAATAGTGCCGATAACATATTTGTCTAATTCGCGAGCAGTAAATTCTACAGTTTTCAGCCATGCCGGCAAATCACGATATGCTTCTAAGCTTTTAGCCAATTGCGGATCTCTATAGGAAGCAAAAACACCTAGACCATTGAGCTCAAAGCGTGCGGTTGCACCATAAGCACCACCTTGAATACGGATTTTAGTCCACAGATATTCATAACGCAGAATAGTTTCCAGAACACGCATTGCACCAGTAAATTTATGACCGTGCTTAGCAAAATTACCACCGGCTGCTACATATTGTACTTTACCTGCAGTAGTAATACCTTCATTAGTACTGCTTACGGGTAAAGATTGAGGATGTTCAGCAATTTCTACGGTAGGAAGCTGAGCCGCAAAAGCTTCACATTGAGCTTGCACAGTATTCTTATCTTCTTGGTCACAAGAATAAACAAGAGTATAAGCATTGCAGTTGAAGATTAATTTCAACATATCCTGCATTTCTTGCAGTACAACATTGCCCTCTTGAGCAAAGTTATCATTAAGTTTTTTCAGGAATTGGTAATAACTGAATTGACCTTGCTCATTAGCACGTGCACCTGCAGCACAGTAGGAGTACAGACGGGAGATAGCGATGTTCTGACCTTTATTGAAGAATTCGTTATCCCATTCGGTTTTCAGCTCGGCAACTAATTCTTGGAAGCGGTTCACATCATCCAGCTTGCTTTCTACAGCTACCGCTTTTAAAATATCGAACATATGTCCAAGATTTTCTAACAAGGCCTTACCTTTAACAGAGAAGTACATTTTATAAACGTCAGCGTCTGCTACTTCAGATAAAGCACGAACGTTCAAAGCCATACCACCGGTGTACATAATGCTGTTGGTGGCAATTTCTTCATAAGTATAACGTTCAGTATTAAATTTACCCAGTAAATCGGCCAATAAATAGCAAATATGCAGCTTATCAGAAGGTACATTACTGATATCAAAATACCAGTTAGTGTAAACAATTTTATTAGTTACAGCAGGTACATAAACAAGATTATTATGCTCTTTCTGCTCTACCTCGCGTGTAATATGCTCTACTTCACGGCGGATATCACTGCGTTTTAACAGAGGAATAGAAGCACGGGCTTCTTCACTATCCGGTTCAGCCTGACGGCGATGCAGCTCTTTACATTCTTCAATATAAGTATTGATTTCTTCCGCAGACATAGATTCTTTCAAAGCCTGCATTTTCGCTGCCGCTACTGCCTGATCTGCTTCTTCCTTACCAGGCTGAGGCAGTAAAGTAACAATAACTTTATGGGTATTATCTAACAAATAATTTTCAATCAAGCCTTCAAAATAATGGTTATTTAAGCCTGCACGCATGGTTGCTAAAGCTTCTTTGTAGCGCAAGCCATCAATCGGATTACCGCCATAGAGCCAGTTTTCCATAATACCAATACCATAAATCAATCCTTTCGGATATGGACCGAAGTCAGATTCACGTAACTTAAATTCTAAAGAATTCAGTGCTGCTTCCAGTAATTTCTTGTCGATACCGTTAATAGTTAAATCTTGCAAAGTTTTATAAATAACACTAACAAATTTATCGCGTAAGTTTTTTTCACTGCCGGAAGCACGTATGCAGAAAATCGGTTGTAACATACTACCTGTATAACTACCGCTGATGTTTTGGCCTACACCTGCCTGCAATAAAGCACGACGCAGCGGAGAAGATTCACTTTCCAGCAGCACTCCCTCTAACAGACGCAGAGACATGCTAGTTAAAATATCAGTAGCTTTACCGGTAACAATGGATAATTCATGATATGTTTTCGCAGTGCAATCTTCACCTGCATCAATCGGATAATAGGCTTCGACTTCCGCAGTACGTTCCAAAGGTGCTTGTTCGGCAATTTCAGAATTAACAGCATTAGTTTTAGTGAAATTACTCAGATATTCATCATCTAAATATGCTAAGGTTTCATCAATATCCATATCACCATAAATATAGATAAAGGAGTTTTCCGGACTGTAATAAGTCTTATGGAACTCTTCAAATTTCTCTTGAGTCAGCTGAGGAATCGCATCAGGATAACCGCCAGACTCAAAGCGGTAGCAAGTATCAGGGAACAACGCCTTCATAGCCTCATTTTCCAAGAAAGCGTCAGCAGAAGAATAAACGCCTTTCATTTCGTTATACACAACGCCGTTATAAGACAAGTCACCCTCAGGACTTTCGATATTATAGTGCCAACCCTCTTGGCGCAAAGTGTATTTGTTTTCATAAATTAAAGGATAGAACACTGCATCCAAATAAACATCCATCAGATTATGGAAATCCTTAGCATTACGACTAGCAACAGGATACATAGTTTTATCCGGATAAGTCATAGCATTGAGAAAAGTGTTCAAAGAACCTTTGACTAAATCTACAAAGGGCTCCTTCAAATGATATTTACGGGAGCCGCATAAAGAAGAATGCTCTAAGATATGCGGTACACCGGTATCATCAGCAGGCGGAGTTCTAAAGGAAATAGAAAACACCTTATTATCATCGTCATTAGCTAGATAGAAAAGACGAGCACCGCTTTGAACGTGTTCCATAATATAGGCATCAGAATGTACTTCATCAACAAAAGCATGCTCTAACACTTTAAAACCATGGTAAATTTTATTTATTTCTAAGTTCATAATATCCCCCATTCTCAATTTGATTTAATGTATTTTAGCAGCTGTACTGTGACAGCTGTTCTTCCAAACGTATTAATATTCATTATACCATATTCACAAAATAAATTCCTAAAAACTCTGTGAATACTTGCTTTACTCCTCTAAGCATCTTATAATTAAATTATCTGATTTGTGGAGGTATCATAATGGAAGAATCTCGTTTTACCCTGCGTATACACCCGATTATCATGAACAAGATAAAAAATATTGCAAAAAATAATGGTCGTTCCGTTAATAAGGAAATCGAACAGATTCTCAAATGGGTTGTGGATGACTATGAACGCAAATACGGACGCATAACTTTAACTAATGAAGAAATGCCGAAAAGTACAGCAATAATTGAACCTTTACCAGAGGAAAAGATGGAAAGGCTGTTTAAATTAGAAAAATAAAATTAGCTTAATACTCACATTGTGCTTAGACAAAATACGCAACAGGATTTACCTGCTGCGTATTTTTTTCCTAGTTCTTCATTTCTCAGCCTTCTCGCTAGGCTCGAAACTAATCCACTTAAAAGAAATACTGTGAATTAGTACTTGACTTACTCGTAACGTCCTTACCTCTTATTATAGGGAGCAGTCGTAACTTTCAACTCTAAACTTCTCTAGTACTTCTCTTGCCGAACTTGTAAAGCAGAGAAAAGAGTTTTTCACTGTTTAATACTCGTCCTAAGCTGAATAGCTTCTGCTAAATGATTGCTTTCGACATTCTTACTATGTGCTAAATCGGCAATGGTACGTGCTACCTTTAAAATACGGTCATGGCTGCGAGCGCTAAGGTGCAGAGCAGTAAAATACCGTTCCATTAAGGCTTGTGCAGTATTATCTAATTGACAGAACTCTACTACTTCCTTACGTCCCATTTGTGCATTACAGTGAATACCTCTATCTTGAAAACGTGTACGTTGAATATCACGGGCAGCTACAACTCGTGTACGGATGTCGGCCGAGCATTCTCCTCCTGACTTATCCTTTAAATCGTTAAAATCAACGCTAGTAAGATTAATCTGCATATCAATGCGATCCAATAAAGGACCGGAAAGCTTACGCTTATAATGTTCTATTTCAGAAGATGTACAGCAACATTTATGTGATTTGTCGAGCAAATATCCGCAGGGACACGGGTTTACTGCTGCTAATAAGCAAAAGGAAGAAAGAAAAGTCATTAATGCCCATACGGAGCGATTAACTGCTTTATCGTTTAATAATGCACACAGCATTTTTATGTTGTTAGTTAAAATTTCGATATTTCATCTAAAAGAATACACCAGAAGTAATAGTGGGCTTTGTCTTGATAAATTACGCAGATTAACATCTTCTGGTAAATGCAAGATGTATGTTTATATATAACAAAAATGCACTCCTAGCATCTTCATTATACTAAGAGCGCATTATTTTTGCGTTTTATATCATTGTGCTGTATTTGCTTCGTTAACTAGTTTTTGGTAAGCTGCTAAATTTTGTGCATCAAAACAGGTCAGGATAACTTCCATACCGTAATCAGCATGTTCATTCAACCATGCGTTGGTGGTTAATAAGGCAATACGTGCTGCTTCTTGGATGGGGTATTTGTATACACCTGTAGAAATAGCAGGGAAGGCAATAGTGTGTAGATGATGTTTTTGTGCTAAATCGAGGGAATTACGGTAGCAGGCAGCTAAAGCTTCGGCCTCACCGTCCTTGCCTTCATAAATAGGGCCGACAGTGTGAATAACAAAACCTGCTTTTAAATCATAGGCGAAAGTAATTTTAGCTTCACCGGTTTCGCAGCCACCCAAATCCTGGCATTCAGCTAAAAGCTGATGACCTGCTGCTTTGTGGATAGCTCCATCTACACCACCACCGCCGAGTAAAGTTTTATTAGCAGCATTGACGATTGCATCACAGTCCAATGTAGTAATATCGCCTTGCCAAATGGAAATTTTGTTTTCTAAAGGATTGTTATTAGCTTCTGCTAATAAACCTTGCATCATTTGTTTTTGCAGGGTAAAAGGAGTGGGCGAGGTGGGATTAAAGATAATTCCGTCGATATCATCCATCAACATAACTGCATTAAAGTAATTAAGCAGCGGACGGGTGATTGTAGGGCAAGATTTACCTTGAGCATAAGCGTCCAGGCTAGAAAATGCAGTTACATAATCTAAGCCTGCTTCGGTAGTTTGGGTAACTAGCATAATTGGGCCATCTTGAACGTTATCCATGGGTGCAATGGGAATAATGACCTCTTGTTTTTCTAAAAGCATAATCGTTAATGCACGCAGTAATTTGATTAAATTGTTGCCGGTTTGCTTTTCTGCATAGCCTTGCAGAGCGTCAGCGACGATATCCATAGATGGGTGTAAACTCATATTGAGCATCTCCTTCATATTTATCTAAAGCAATATTGTATTATTTTTTATTATATAGCAAAAAAACAGCTCTGAAAAGAGCTGCTTATGCGTTTAGATATGTATTTTACTGCTATTTTACAATAGGTTAAAGCAAAAATTACAGCATACGGAAGACTGCAATAACTTTACCCATTACACGGATGTTATCGGTACCAACAATAGGTTCGTACTTATCGTTTTCTGGTTGCAGACGTACGCAACGCAGTTCGCGGAAATAACGTTTTACTGTTGTTGTTTCGTCGTCGATCAAGGCAACAACAATATCGCCGTTATTAGCAAAATTTTGTTTACGCGCGATAATATAGTCGTGGTCTAAAATACCGGCATTAATCATGCTATCACCACTAACGGACAACATAAATACATCATCATCGCAACCAATTAAATCGCGGGGGATGGGATATGTTTCTTCGATATTTTCGACAGCCAGTACCGGCACACCGGCAGTAACCTTGCCGACCAGCGGTACGGGAACCATCAATTTATTTCTCCAGGCATCATTTTCGCTCATCAGCTCCAAAGCACGCGGTTTAGCTGCATCACGTTGAATGAAACCATATTCCTGTAATCTTTTCAGATGGTTATGTACGCTTGCACTAGAAGATAAGCCGACAGCTGCACCAATTTCACGTACAGCAGGCGGATAACCTTTTTGATTAATAAATTCGCGAACGAAATTTAAAATATGACGTTGACGTTCTGACAGCATCTCTTCAGTATAATTACCGTCAAAATCTGGCGGAAGCGCTTTTCTTCTACCCATATTAAACCCTCCAATCATGGATTTATGTACACTTTAATTCCATTATAACAGATAAATTTCCTAGCGTCAAACAATAGTACGGAGAAACGAAAAACAGCGTAGAAATAATATTTATTTTCTATTAACAATATAGTCTTAACTTCATTTTTATCAATTTACTGAACATTATTGTATAGCTTGTTCGATAGTTATATATTATTTATTATTATTTATTATTATTTATATTGTCAAATTAAAGAATGTATGTTTTGTGCTATAATGAAAGTGTAACATAATTAAGGAGGCGTTAGTTATGTATGATGATGAAGAAAGAGGTTTAGCAGAAATTTATCGAGATTATCAAGAATATGATTGCGAAATGCGTATAGAAAATGGCGATAGCGACGATTATGAAGACTATGCTGATTACGACGATTTTGATTCACCTAGAAGTGTTAGTAGATTAGAGCAAACAAGCAGCTCATTAGTATATCAACAGAATCAGGAATACGATGATTATGAACAACACGATGATGTTTTTACTGATTACTACGACTGCGACGATTATGATTATGATGATTATGGTGACTTTGACGATTTTTGATAAAATAATATAATTGTTTATAACAGTAAAAAACCTTCTGTGAATATTAAAAATTTACTTCGCAGAAGGTTTTTGTTGTTCCAGACTTTTTAGCGTTACTAAAAAAAGTTTTCGACGCGGTAGTATAGTATGTTAGTTGCTAAGAATGATTTAATAAATAGAGAAAAAACGACATTATAATGTCAGTACTACGGCACGAAAATAGAGGATTAGATATAAATCCTTGTGCAATAGGAAATAGTAAAAAATAATATTTTACGTCCGATAATATATATTATGTTAAATTTTGTCCGCGTATAACAAGAGGAATTTGCCATACGTGACAAATTCCTCGCGTGGTTTTATGTATTAAAATTGCCATTCAGAAATGCTTTTTGCTATTTCTGGTTGTTGCTCTAAATCTGCTTTTTTAGTATATAAAAGCATGGTAGCAATATCATTATTGCAGGTCAGACGCATGAAGTTAGTAAAATCATACTTATCTAACATAGCAGTATTAGCTTTGATATCCATTATAGCTTTTTCAGGAGTAAAGTTCAAGGTATAAGAATAATTTTTCAAAGCAAAATAATTGTTGCTCCAGTTTTGCAATCTAGTCAGGCTATCGTCAAGAAAAGCTTCAGTTGCTAATTGATTGCTCAAAATTTCCTTAAAATCTTGTTGCAGTTCTTTATCATGCATCTTCATGCTGGAAGTTACTAGGAATGACTCAAACGCATTGAGAACTTTATCACTTTCGCTAAACATTTTATTATTAATTTCTTGTACTTGTTTAGCAGTCAAAGGCGGAATTTCACCAGTTGCAGGATCTGCATGTTCAGCTTGAACTTTACGATTATCCGCAATAATTTTAAATAACCCTTTTACATCTAAATCCGCAGCCATTTTTTTCATGGATGTAATAGATGTAGCAATGGTTAAAGCAAAGTCGGCATTTTTATTCTTAGAATTAAGTTGGGCATAGAACCAATCATTTGGTAACGCTACAGTTTTCTTAGTAATATTATCTGTATAAACAAGTTTTCTTTCACCATCTTGTGGTGTCAAAACTTTAAAACCTTTAACAAATTTTGTATGCACTTTCCAGAAGTCTTTCAAGATGTTTACATCAACGTCCTTCGGTGCAATAGCAGTTACTGCCATGACTTTATGCATCGCTACATTTAAATCTTCAGCATCGATTGGTGCAGTTGCTTCAACTTTCGCAGAATCACTAGTTTCGATTTCGTCATCAATATCCCCTGCTGCATCTTTAGGTGCAGGTTCTGTTTTGGGTGCAAAGGTTTGTGTATCGCCGCTGACAGTAGATAAAAGATACAGACGATCGTTAGCGGATACTAATGTTGCTTCTGCATTGACTAAACTATTATTGCGACGGAATAACCAGGATAAAGTTATTGCCTTATGACCATTGAATTTATCAATACGGACAGTTGGCTCTAATTTGCTATTTTCTTCTTGTAACAGCCCATCTTCTACTACTGGATTTCCTTTAGCTTGAAAAGCTTTATATTTGTCCATTTGCAATAGCGGCATAGGTACTGTATTCAAGTTTAGTGCGGATTGCTGTAAAACGGCTAATTTATCATACTGTTTATTGAAGTATTCGGTGCTGAAGTCTTCTCCGATGATTTCTTTCATATCTTCGGCAGTATAATAATTAACGATGTGCACGCTACCTTTATGCATTTTCTCCAGCTTTTCTAAGCTAGTAGCACTTATATTAGAAAAGCCATAAACTTTATTGCTTTCTACTTTATAATAAGGATTTTTATCCTGCACACTATAACCGGCCTGTAAATTTTCATACGCCCAAGCCTGAGTAGTCAGCATGGATAAAACGATTGCTACAACTGCACTTTTCTTCATTTTACCAACTCCTCTACCACAAATTGCCAATGCTTATTTGCTATAAACGATATTTACATTAACACCGCTTTCTAAATTACATGCATTAGCTTCATCAGTGTCGATATGTACTTCATCAGCGTGTTTTTCACCTGCGCGTACTAACACATTGTGCAAAGTAAGACTACGCGCGCCTTCGGTTTGAATATCAACAATATCGCCATCTTTTAAACCATATTTAGCAGCGGTTTCCGGATACAGATGTACGTGGCGTGCTGCAACAATGATGCCTTCAGTGATTTCTACTTCACCGGCAGGACCGATTAATTTTGCACCTGCGGAGCCTTTGATATCGCCACTATTGCGAATCGGTGCATTTAAGCCTACTTTACGTGCATCAGTTAAAGATAATTCTATTTGAGTTTCAGGACGTAAGGGACCGATAATGCGCAGTTTCATGGAGCCTTTTTCAGTAACCATAGTAATTTGTTCTTCAGATGCATATTGACCAGGTTGACCAATTGCTTTTTTTACATGAAGTTCGCTATCTTTACCAAAAAGAATATCCATGTGTTCACGGGATAAATGTGCATGACGTGCGCTAACGCCTAAAACGATTGGAAATTGCATTGAAATACCACCTCATAAATAAAATTTTAATTTTCTACTATTTATTATACCTGTTCTCGTGTTTATTGTCACCATTGTTCATAGTATTTTTACAAGTTAAACTTTTCGTGTAAATTTTTTTCTGATAAATATAGCTGTTATTACATATAGACAGAATGAGCGTAATCGCGTATACTAAAAGAAAATTTAGTATATATAATAAGGAAGGTATTTATGAAAAAAGAAGATTATCTAGAACTTTTAGATGCACGTCTAGCCCGTTATTTTGATAAAAAACAGCTTACAGCAGAATTGCCTTTTACTATAATAGCAGAAATGAATGCTGCCGATGAAGGTTATTTTTTTCTGCCCAGCATTAAAACATATAGTGTACAACATAATGAATATCTTTATGCACATAGCTTTGCTCATAAAGTCCAAAAAGAAGATTTACTTCCATACCTTAATTATATGAAGGAAAAGATGCAGCAGCTAAAAACAACTACGGAGCACATGAGTAGTGTTTTTGCTTTATTGATTATTTGCGAAAACGGTATGGATGAAGCAACTTTAGCCGAAATGCAAAAATATAAGTACCATAAGGATTATTTTTTATCTTTAAAAGGTTGGTCGGATTTAGCTATTTATGTAGCCGATTTACAACAAGAAAAATTATATTGCAATAAGATTGGTCGAAAAACGTCCCAGTGTTTTGAATTTGTTCCCTCTAAATAGTCTAGCGTATTTTTTGTTCTACTTTTAGTGTACTTATCTTTACAGCTTATCAAAAATTGTTCACAAGAGTTTACGATTTTGTCGATTTTCACACAACTTTGTTGACAAAATAACGAAATATGGTATACTAATAACTAACCTAGCACAATATATATGAAAGATGTGCTTGCAATTATCTAACAATTTTAAGGGAAAGAAAAGAAAGGATGTTTATTATGAGTGGTTTTGTTATGCTAGTAGGCTCAATGGTTATCTTCTTTATAGCCTACGTTATTTACGGTGCATGGTTGAGTAAGCAATGGGGTATTGATCCTACACGTAAAACTCCGGCTGAAAGATTACGTGATGATGTTGATTATATACCTACTCCTCCTGCTATTTTGATGGGTCACCATTTCTCCTCCATTGCAGGTGCAGGTCCTATTGTCGGTCCTATTACCGCAGCTGTATTTGGTTGGGTTCCTGTAATGCTGTGGGTTCTCATCGGTAGTATTTTCTTTGGTGGCGTTCATGACTTTGGTGCATTGTTCGCTTCTGTACGTTTTGATGGTAAAACTATTGGTCAGATTATCGAAGCAAACTTGGGTAAAAGCGGTAAATTTCTCTTCTCCATTTTTGCTTATGTAACTCTGTTAGTAGTTATTGCTGCTTTTGCTAACATCGTTGCTGCTACTTTCGTTGCTAGCCCTGAAGCTGCTACTGCTTCCATGCTGTTCATCGTTTTAGCAGTTATCTTTGGTCTTGCTGTATATCGCGGCGGCTTAAACTTCAAAGTTGGTACCGGTATTGGTCTTGTAATGCTCGTTGTCTGCATTGCTTTAGGTAATATGTTCCCGCTGGTACTGAGCAAAACTGCTTGGGTATGCATTTTGATGACTTACATTTTCGTTGCTTCCATTGCTCCTGTATGGATTTTACTGCAACCGCGTGACTATCTGAACTCCTTCCTGCTCTATGCTTGCATGGCGTTCGCATTAATCGGTGTTGCTCTGTATCAACCGACTATGAAATTACCGCCGATTACTTCTTTCGATCCTTCCGGTAACGGCAGCAATCCAATGTTCCCGATGCTGTTTGTAACCGTTGCTTGCGGTGCTATTTCCGGTTTCCACTCTCTGGTTTCTTCCGGTACTACTTCCAAACAATTGGATAACGAAGGTAACGCTCGTCTGGTTGGTTATGGCTCCATGCTCTTAGAAGGCGTTTTAGCTGTTGTATCTGTTATCGCAGCAGGTTATGTAGGCGGCGATAAACTGACCGAACTCTTAAAAGCAGGCGGTCCTGTAAACGTATTCGCTGATGGCGTTGGTACTTTCATGACCACTTTCGGTTTCTCCTTCGGTATTGCTAAAGGCTTCGTAGCCCTGACTATTTCTGCATTTGCAATGACCACTTTAGATACTTCTACTCGTCTTGGTCGTTTCATTTTCCAAGAAATATTCACCAAAATTGATGATCAAACTGGTGAAGCTAAACAAACCTTGTTGACCAACCCGTACATTGCTACTGCAATCACTGTTATTTTATCCGGTTATATGTCCTTAGGTTCTTATCTGACCATTTGGCCGATTTTCGGTGCTGCAAACCAATTGCTGGCTGCCCTCTCCTTGTTGGCTGTAGGCGTATGGCTGAAAGCTACTGGTAAAAACAACCTTATGGTTATCATTCCGATGATGTTCATGTTCTGCGTAACCTTGGTTGCGTTGGTACAAATCATCTTCGCTAACATGGCTGCTCATGTTATTACTGCTGCTTTGGGTACTGTACTCTTTATCCTGGCTGTTGCCCTCTTCTTTGAAGCACGTAAATACATCTTCGGCAGTGCAAAAGCTGAATAATTAAATTCTAAATAAAATCAACCTCCCGCTCTTTTTGAACGGGAGGTTTTTGTATTGTTATACTGAATACAAGCAAAGCTTAATCTTCTAATTGTACTTTGCGTAGCATTTTTTTGATTTTACCCATATGACGTTTTCTCGTAATGTTGACAAGCTCATCTTTACCAAAAGTATCTTCAGCTCTTTGTACATAAGTTAAGAAGTTTCTAGTATCAGGATTTTGGGTATGATTTGAATAGTGCTCATATAATTCCCTATTGTTAATCCGATGTTTATGTTGAGTAATACCATGGCATTGAATAATTGTTTTAATCTTACGATGCATTTTTGTATAATAACGACAAATAGTACTACCACGAAGTCTAACGTGTAAGCCGTCAAAATCAAAACCTAGATAGGAAAAGACTGCTTTCTCCTCTGCTTCAGTAAATAAAGCAGAGGATTGCTCCGCTGTATCGTTTTTTTGCATCAGATGAAAAGCATGGTTTTGGTAATGTAAACATTTTGTTTTATTACTAGACAAAGTAATATTAGGAATAGTTTTAGCCAAATTGTTGAGATTATGATATTCTCTTACAAAGTCCTTATATGTAGCTGCTGGTAGCAATAAGAAAATATCATCCACATAACGCATATACATACCATTATAACGGTGAGCAATATCACGTAATTTCTCATCAAATGCCATCATATAAACATTGGCTAAAACACCGCTGATAGATAAACCCTGCGGTAGTCCAATCTTCTTAGTATTGCGTTCAATTAAGCCTTTTTTAAGTCTTTTAAGCTCTGCTAAATCAAGCTTCTGCTCACTTCTATTGAAGGAGGAACGAGATTGCTCTGGATTATCACTAAGTGCTATTAAGGTATCAAGATTAACCGCCGGACATTGAGTAATATATTTAAAAACCTTATAATAGTCATCCGGCAACCCATTAGTACCTAAAAGCTTAATCACTTGCTGTTTTAAATAACCATGCTCTAAAGAAGGAAAAAAGTTCTTTAAATCACTAACAATAATATATGCATCTTCAGTTTTTTTATAGCTTCTATCGCGATATGCGCAAGCTTAATATTTGTTTGTGTATTGTTACGATTTCTGAACGCAATAATATTTTTATCTAAACCTTCTTTTAACAAATATGCTTCGTATTTATTGCTTAACAGTGTAGAATAGTATTTTAAAATACAGCTATCTATAGGAGAAGAATAACAAAATTTTCTTTATGGACAACAAATCTGTGCATCTTTTTATCCAGACGATAATATTTTTTTATAAAATAAATAAACGGATAAAAGGGATGCTTTTTTATATTTTCTGCATCAATAACATAAGTAAAAAGATTTTCCAATTTAGGTCTGCCACCGAAGTGCTTATAGGTAGGCATTTGATATAAATCTTTAAAGTACTTGAAATCCATAAAATTCTCCCCTTTTTCACAAAGAAAAATGCCGTACTTCTAAAGAAATACGGCATAACTAAATAATCACCACCACGGGGGTGTCTCCCTAAGATGACGATTCTAGCTAAATAAAACGTTGACACCACAAATTGTAATGTACGAACTCTTCACGAACAGAGCTCACACCAATTTCTTAATCTTTGGTCTTCTTCAGCAGCCACTTCTGCGAACATTATTATACCATAGCGGAGTTTGTAATGCAAATGCTTTTTCTACTCCCCTACACTCAAATGTGCATTATCCGGCTGCTTAAAGATATCGCCATAAGCAAGATAAGCTAGCTCACGTACACCAAAGACCACATCCTGTGAAGCGTTATAAACAAAGCCTTCACGTGGATAAAGTAAGCGTTTTTCTTTAACTGCTCCCAATGTTTGCAGTGCGGGGTCCGTTAAATATTCTTCATTATACTTTTCGATATCGAACTTACCATGGTCATTATAGACAGGCATCAAAAGAACATCAGGATTAATTTTTACAAGCATTTCTTTTGTCAGCGGCTGACCGTTTTTTAATCCAGCAGCAGATAATCCATTTATAACACCGGCCTCTTTACAAATATCGTCAAACAGGCATCCTTCACCGCCATAGGTAGTCATAAGTGAAATTAGGACAATTTTTTTCTTTTGTTGCAAATGCAGTGAAGCTAATTTATTATGGATATCCTGCAATTGTATATCCATTTTATTTACTAACGCCTCACCTTGGGACGATATTTGCAATGCTTTAGCCACAGTTCTGATGTTCTTTTTTACATCAGCAATCGTTTTAGGTCCTTTCATTACTACTACAGGTATTCCGAAGTTACGCACATTTTGAATTAAGTCCTTACTTGTCCAATCATAAGCAAAAACTACATCTGGATGTAAGGCGATAATTTCTTCTTGTGAAGGATTACGGACTTTCTGTGTAATTTTTTTGGCTTGTGTAACTATATTGGAGCTAGAAGGATCATCGGCTAAAGCATTAATTGCTACTAATCTGCCTTCACCGCAAAGGCCTAAAATAATACCATCCAAGCTCATAGCAGTAGTTAAAATACGTTTTGGTGCCTTTTTAAAGTGTACTTCAGTTCCATATTCATCTATTATCGTATAGCTAGCTTTATTTTGTTCTGTACTGTTTTTTGTGTTTTGGCAGCCACAAGCTAATATTAATATCAAAACACACAGGCAAAGTAACAATACTTTTTTCATGGTTTTACTCCTTTTTGCTAAAAAATGAGCAATACAAAAAGTACTGCTCATTTTAGGTTAAATTTCAATACCGTAAGCTACACGAGCTAAATCAGCCACTGCTTCCACTGTATACTGAGATACTGCAAGGAGATGTGCTGAAGGCAAAATGTAAATTTCCTTGTTTTGAATCGCTTTTGTAGATTGATATGATGGGTTATCCAGCAAAGCTTTTTTGGCAATATCGGCATCGTGTTTACCATCATAGTTCCAATCAGAAAGAAGAAAAGCGTCCGGATTTAAGCGAATAACCTCTTCTTGGCTAATATCCATAGGCTTATCATAATGCAGTCCCGTTAAAGCATTGCGGACTTTAGCATAACGACAGATTTCGTTAAAAGATGATTGCGGACTATAATAAGCACCACCATTATCACGCATGAAAATAACACTTTTTTCTTGTGACGGCTGACCAATAGCTTGGGAAATTTCTTGTAAATGCTTATCCATTTTATCAATCAGTTTTTGTGCACGTTCATTCTCACCTACTACCATACCCAAATTACTAATGCATTTTCGAACACTGGTGATATCATGAGGAGTTTTATATACATATACTTTAAGCTGCATATCACGCAAAGCCTGAATGGTTTCTGCTTTCGTAAAATCGGGTACTAATAACACATCAGGATTTAAGGCCAAAAGCAGTTCCGCACTTTCGCCTGTGGCACGTCCTTGAATATTTTGTGCTTGCTTAGCAATATTGGAAATGCCTGGGTCATCAGCTAATTTCGACAAAGCCACGATACGTTTACTATCTACTAAATCTAACAAAATTTCATCCGTACTGATGGATAAGGAGACGATGCGTTGTGGTTTGGCATCAAAATGCAAAGTTACTCCTTGTGCGTCCGTTACAGTATATCCATGTGTAGATGTTTCAGCATTTTCTTTATTTTGCTTACAACCTGTCGGTAATAACAGCATTACTAAAATAACAAGTATACTGAAAAGTACATACATATATGTACTGTCACTATATTTTTTCATCAATCACTTCACCTCAAAATTGATAGCGGTAGCAAAATTACAGCTACCGCTATATGAGTTCATTCATTGCTTGATAATCAGAAATTCTTTTGATAAAAGCTTTTTAGCAGCAAAATCATAATCAAAAAGCAATACAGCAGGCTTGCCGCTATAACTTAGACGCAAACGGCCTTCCGTAATTACTACGCTTTCACCGACAGTCATATCCATCCATTGGGGGCTACCTGTCTGATTGCACACTACAAAAGGTAATCCTGTACGCATCGATACATTAAGCCAGGAAACAAGCGGATTACCGCAAACTTCTGTCGGCGGCCAAGCAGCTATATCAATAAATATCTGGGAGCCTTGTTCTAGTAAGGACGCAGAGTTTTTATCAAACCAAGCATCTGCACAAACCATAGTACCGACCTTAACACCATCACAAAGCACTGGTTTTAGATTATCGCCTACTGTTGCCCAATGTTCAGCAGAACCTGCGTTAAAGTTTTTATACTGTCTACCGCAGATTTCACCTGCATGATTAAAGACTAAGCAAGCATTATAGGCAGCCTGTTTTTCTAAATTATATTCACCGCAACCTAGAAAAAGATGTAATTTATATTTACGGCAAAAACTACGTAGTTGGGCAAGTTCGCTACATGGCTGTTTGGTAACTTGTGCTTGAGAATTAATTTTATAAAAATAGTAGCCCTGCAAAGCTGTTTCCGGGGTGATTACCCAATCAGCACCAGCTTGTCCTGCTGCTTTGACAGCTAGCTCTAATTTTTGCACATTTTGTGCTAATGGCCCACAGCTTAAATCTAGATGACATAAGGCTATTTTCATTTATCCTTACCTGTTCCTACAACTTGCTGAATGGAAACACGCTTCATAGCACATTCCGCACCATATTCATCTTTATTTTCCAAGCCATACCAACGAGCAAAACAACCACCGCCACAAAGCTTAAAATCGGGACATTTACGGCAAAAATCCATGGCTTCACTAATAATTTTTTGCACGCGCTCCACATGGTTCTCCGCTAAACCTTCTTTAACATTACCGATATAAAATTCTTTGTCCCCTACTAAAGATGAACAAGCATAAATATCACCTTGAGCATCAACAAACATTGCTTCGCCATTCATCGCATAACAATGACCGAACTCGTGGGCACAATTATTACACAAAGTTTTAACACGCTCTTGTTGCGAAATGGTGATATAAGTACCTGTAAGACGTGTTAAAGCATCACGACGCGCATAAACATGTTCCATAGCAGTATACATTTCTTCTTCGCTAGGTGCGTGTAAATCTACTCCTCTACCTTGATTGCGTAAAATATCGAAACCGATTTTGCGTACATTGCCTAAAAAATAAGCAAATTCGATAATTCCTGCTAATTCTTTCACATTTTCGTTAGTCACAACGCAAGTAACGCCACACGCTATATTATTACGCCTTAATACTTCGATACCTTTTAAAATATCACCGGTAGCACCATAACCATTTTTCTTTAGCCGCAGTTTATCATTAACAGATGGACGGCCATCCAAGCTGATACCGATACCAACCTTATGTGCAAAAAGATATTGTGCTATTTCGTCCGTTAATTTAGAACCATTGGTCTGCAGCTGCATAGTGGCATTAATTTTATGTTCGGCGACATAATCAATAACAGCCTTCATTGTAGCCCAATTCAGCAAGGGTTCGCCGCCGCTGAACTGAATAATGAACTTTTCGCCGCTTTCAGCTGCCATCTTCACTGCTGCTATAGCTGTTGTTACGGTCATTTTACTTTTATTGTGCTCTGCTGCATAGCAATAGCGACAAGCAAAATTACACCTACCTGTCAAGCTCAGCACCAGCATTTTGATCTTACTCATCTGCCCTTTCCTCCAATTCACCTTCCATATCAAGATACAGCTTTTGCAATTCTTCTTTAGTTTGTGGTTTAGCATTCCATAAACCACGTTGTTCTGCTTCTAAGAGAATTTCGGTCATACGTTGCAATGCCCATGGATTTACATCGCGGAGCCATTCCTGCACTTTAGAGTCAAAAGTGTATTTTTCAGCATATTTTTCGTACATCCAGTCTTCCATTACAGCACTGGTCGCATCCCATTGGAAACTGTGGGCAATCATATTCGCCATATCTGCCGCACCCTTATAACCGTGCTTCATCATCCCCTCGATAAATTTAGGATTAATCGCTTCGCTACGGAAAATGCGTTTGGCTTCTTCCTGTACGCTGTGCATAGTAACACGTGTTCTATCAGTGCTATCACCGCAATAAGAACGCGGTGCAGAGCCTTTTATACTACGTACAGCAGCAATCATGCCACCATGATAAGCATTGTAATCGTCACTGCTGAGCATATTCGTTTCGTGATTATCTTCATTTTTAATAGTAATATCAAGACTACCCATACGTTTACGGAACTGTTGCGGCAAATATTTACCACGGGTCTTACCGCCATAAGCATGACCACCCCAACGAACATAAACATCGGCAATATCATCAATAGTTTCCCAGTTTTTCGCTTCCAAAAGTGCAGCAACACCGGCACCATAAGTACCTTCCTGGTCACCAAAAATGCGGAATGCTGCCTGTCGCCAAGCATCTTCTTTGTTCATGCCCTCTGTTTCTTCTAATTCTTTACTATCTTCTTGGACATGCTTACGAACATAGTTCAAGGATAAATCTTCATCTTGTGCCGCAGCTAAAAGTACTGCCTTATCCAAAAGATTCATTACTGCAGGCATAGAATCGCGGAAAAGTCCGCTGATACGTGCAGTAACGTCAATACGCGGACGTTGCAGTTCTGTTAAAGGAATAACCTCTAGACCGTTAACACGTTGGCTACCGCTTTGATATTTGGGCTTGATACCTAATAAATACAAAAACTCGGCAATACATTGTCCATGACTACGCATATTAGCACCGGACCACAGCACAATACCGATATTTTCCGGATAATGTCCCTCTTCCTCGATAAAGCGGGCAATAACTTGTTCAGCTAAGGTTTTACCAATCTCCCAAGCTGCAGGTGTCGGCAAGGTACGTGGGTCGATACCAAAGAAATTGCGTCCTGTGGGCAATAAATCCGCCCCACCACTGGAAGGAGCACCACTTGGACCAGGTTCAATATATTCACCGTTAAAGCCACGCAGCATATAAGCAATTTCTTGTTTAGTCAATTGCAGATTTGGATATACTTTAGTGCAGATATAATGACATACTTGTTCTAATTTAGCTTTATTTTCCGCCTGAGCTTCTTTTACCCAAGGTAACAGGCAAACATCCTGCCAGGCTGTATCACTAAAATCTTTTTCCGCTAAAACAGTAATCAGCTCACGGCATTGGTCGCCGATACGATCTATCAGCATACCTTTCGTAATATTTAAAGGTTCATATATAGTACTGCTATCTTCTAAAAGTTCGTAATAATCAAAGCCATAAACAGCTGCAATTGCTTGTGTCAGGCTAGGAATATCACCATTGTCAAGACGCATCAATAACCACAGGTAGTCAATCAGTTGTTCATTTTCCGGTGGCTGACCTAAAATATGCAGACCTGTGTGAACCTCCATATTTTTCAAATCAGTAATATAGTTATGCAAAGCCATAACATAATCACCAAACGGTTTTTCTTCATCATAAGGAACTTCATCTTGCAAATTAGCTTCCATTGCTTTGGCCTTGACTAATTCTTCTAAGCTAGGCAGATTTTCCGGCTGAGTGGTAGAGAAATGAATATATTCTTCCATCGCCTTTTCCAATTCTTCCAGCTCATCATAAACGCCGGCCTGGGTCTGTGGAGCAGGTAAATGCTCAATCAAGCAGGCTGCACCACGACGTTTTGCCTGAATACCTTCGCCTGTAATCGTAATATTATAAGGATAAATATTCGGTAAATCACCTAAAGCCAAATCAGGATAACATTCATTGCTCAAGCCGGCATTTTTACCTGGCAGCCACTCTAAACTGCCATGGGTACCGATATGAGCAACAGCGTCAGCTTGCCAAACATCGCGAATCCATTTATAAAATGCTAGATATTGGTGCGTCGGTGCTACAAACGGGTCGTGATAAATCTTTTCCGGATCTTCCCCGAATCCGCGAGGAGGTTGTACAGTAATAAAAACATTACCATTCATAGTACCTGGGACAAGAATATCACCATCATATTCCATAACACTACCAGGAGCTTCGCCCCAATCTTTAAGCATTTGTGCCTGTACTTTCTCCGGCAATTGCTCGAAGAATTTTTGGTATTCAGCACCGCTCAATTTATGAGCCGCAGCAATTTGTTTTTCAGTAAGCATACTGCGATCATTAGTAGCATGTGCAGTTAATAAAGCAATAAATTCCTTAGTATCTTCCGGAATCTGCTCCACCTGGTAGCCTAATCCTTGCATTTGTGCCAATACACGACGAATACTTTCAATAGTATCCAAGCCGAACGCACTACCGATATTCGAATTACGTGGCGGATAATTATGGAAAATAATAGCAATTTTCTTTTCCTTATTCTCCTTATGATGCAATTTTGCCCATTTACCTGCTTTACTTACCATGCGTTCTACACGTTCAGTAATCGGCAGATAACGTACATCGCCATTGTCTAAAATCTTTTTGCTGGCAATAGGTACACCATGAATAACACCGTCAAATTCCGGTAGACTGACGCTGATGGAAACCTCCATAGCATTCATGCCTTCAAAACTGTTTTTCCATTCTTCATACGGCGTCATAATGGTATATGCCTCTAATACGGGAATATTCCATTGTTTTAATTTAGCAATAGTTAAAGTGCCGCTAGAGGTCAAAGAGAATTTCATAACATTAATTAAGACATCGATAATCGGGAGACCGTTTTCACAGAAGAAACGTTCTACAACCTCGGGCAAAAGCGGCATCCCCATTTCTTTATTAGGCATACCATTAGTAAATACGCAGATAATATTCAGACCTTGCTTTTCAGCTTCCTCAATTATCGCTGTCTGGTAAGTTAAATCACCCCAGACCCATTCATCACGGTAAAAGAACATACCAATAGTCGGGCGATTAGGTTTGCAGAAATCTTTTTGGTACTCTACTACATCAGTATAAACTTTTTGCGCATGAGGATGATAAATACCGCACCAATGAATAGGGTTAGGCTCTGGTACGGTAATTTCTTCTTTGTTTAACAATTGCTCCATATACTGCCATAAGTGCAGATAATTATGTTCACCGCCAAACATAGCATATTGTTTAATAGTTGCTAACTGCTGAGCGGTAAAACAAGCACTCAGCTCTGGTTCATTGCTGCCGGCAGCGTCTATATAATAAGGAATTCCTTGTTTTTGGATAAACTGACGTAAAGTACGCAAAAACGGCGTATCTAAACCAGTACCCATCCATTTCATAAGGATACAATCAGTAGTTTTCAATTGTTCCTGCCACTTATTGTCCCAAGTAGTATTTTCGGTAATCCAAATGCAGGCAGAATCTTGAGCAATAACATTTTCTTGCTGTAACTTTTCCAAAGTCTGCTGCATCATACCCATACGGCGGATAACATTAGTTAAAAAGAGAATTTTTTTCATTGGTTTTTCCTCGTCACTCGTTAATATTATTTATTAAAAGCAAGATTTCTGCATTCTACGCAGTAAATATAAGAAATACGGAGTACCTAACAATGCTGTCATAATACCTACACGTACTTCTGCAGGTGGCATGATCACACGACCTAAAGAGTCACATAAAACTAAGAAGGCTGCACCACCTAGAGCAGAGGCCGGTAAAAGCACGCGATGATCAGGCCCGAAGAGCATCCGCATCATATGTGGAATAACAAGACCGACAAAGCCGATGTTACCGCTTACGCATACTGACGTTGCTGTAGTCATCGCAGCCACAAATAATAAACCCATGCGGAATTTAGTAACGGACATACCTACTGCTTTTGCTTCAGTTTCACCAAGTACTAAAATATTCAAATGACGTGCTAAAAGCAGCATAATACAAATACCACATACTACCGGACCGACGGCTAAATAAACATGTTCCCAACGACGATAATCAAGACCGCCGACCATCCAGAACAAATACTGCTGTAATTTCTGCTCATTCATAAAGGTTAAAATACCACTGGTCAACGCACCTAAAAGCATTCCCACAGCTACACCTGCTAAAAGCAATGTCATAACCGGAATCTTACCGTTACGCATAGCTAAAAAAACTGTCAAAAATACAGCACAGATACTACCACAGAAAGCAAAAGCCGGCATCATAAACATACTGCTAGTTGCTGTTCCCAAAGCAATAGAAAGCACTGCACCGGTAGCAGCACCAGAAGAAATGCCGATTAATCCCGGATCTGCCAACGGATTACTGAAAATGCCCTGCATAACAGCACCGCTGATACCTAAGGCCGCACCTACTAAAACACCGACTAACATACGTGGCAAGCGGATATACCAAATAACTGCCAGCTGTTCCTGCGACACTGTAACATCTTCCCAAAAAGGTAATTGTAACTGGCGGAAAACTACAGCAACGGCACTTTTTACCGGCACATCAATTTGCCCTAATGTCAGTGATAAACACGCAATAGCGATTAATAAAAAGGCTAAGACGCCTAACATACTTATACGATATTTTTTAAACATTCATTCAACCCTACCCTATTAAAACATTTCCGGATAAACAGTACGTGCTACTTTTTCTACGGCATCAGCAAAATGATGACTGGCTACATAACGATATTTATCAGGAACAAATTTTATTTCGCCGTTTTTTACAGCTTTAATGTTTCTGTATGCAGGGTCGTTGGCAATTTGCTGGGCATAACCCTGTACATCACGACGATTATCAAAATTCCAAGTCGGCAATAAAAAGACGTCGGGATTAATACCGACTACCATTTCTTTGCTGACCACAAGCTGACCATGCTCTAAATTGTTATTTTGCGGTAATGTAGCCACACCATTGATTACATGTGCCATTTCCAACATATTATCGAGCAAATCCCCACGTCGGCCCATGGCAGAAGTAAAATTAAAAGCAACGGCTACCTTACGCTGATCATCAGGCAATTTACGCATACGTGCTTCTAGATTCCGTAATTTTTCATCCATCTGCTTCACTAATGCTTCGCCTTTTTCTGTTTCACCGACAGCGGCTGCCAAATTTAATATTTTTTCCTGCATCTCGGAATAATTTTTCGGACTGCGGGCAATATAAACCTTTAATCCCGCTGTTTCTAAACCTGTAATTAAGTCACTATTCGTCGCAGAGGAAGCTATTACTAAATCAGGATGTAAAGCTAAAATCGCTTCTAAATTTTCGTTAACCTTACGACCAACCTTAAACATCTGATCCCTGGTAATAAAACTGATACCTGAATCTCCCGCCCAACGGCTATAAGCAGTAATACGCTTACTATCAACCAAATCTGTCAAAATTTCATCAGTACCGTAAGTCAAAGAAACAATATGCTGCGGTTTTTCGCTAAAAGTTAACTTGCGACCTTCATCGTCCAATACCGTATAAGTCGCAGTCTTACATTCTTGATGACCGCTCATTTTTACCTGCTGACAACAGCCGGCAAGCAAAAATAAAAGGCTTACTAACAAAAAGATACATAGCTTTTTCATTTTCCACCCTACTTTTGTAAATTACTGCGGATAAAGCCGTTCCATAAACGTTCCAGCATATATTTACTGCCATTTAAACCGACAAAAGACATTTGTGCCAGAATTAACTCATCATTCACGGGAAAGGCAATATTACAGGTCTGGAAGTGAGAGTGATTTTTTCTATACAAAACAGAACTTTCACTACTGCTGCCTAAAATAAGCACCTTATCAGGATTTGCAAATAGTGTTTCCAGCTTCATTTCATCCACGCCAGCAGTATAAACAGCATCTGCTGTCTGACAATAATCACTAGCTTGAGATTGAGGCAATTGACGTTGACAATAAACATGCAGAGTACGCATATCCATCCATTCATTACGCAGAGCCTGAGCCATACATAAAGCAATTGTGGGCGGTGCACTGACTAAAACTTCGTCATACCACAGGCGTCCCCAATTACAACTGATGTCATTTTGACGTCCTATCAGATAATTACGCAACTTTTGTGCTTCCTCTGCTACCTTGGCTAATTGGGGTGCAGGTAATGCAGCATTGATTTTTTCCATCCACGCCATTGTACCCTCTACACCATAAGGCATACCTGCCAAAATATAAGGCGTACCGAAATGCTGCTCCAGATATTTGGCCAGAGGCAAGCCCAATTCTTCATTAGTAACAATATTCAGCTGTGCCTTACCTAAATTGCGTAAAGCTTCTACAGAACCGAAAGAACTGTTACTTCCCGGTGCAGCCTGAATAATATAACCTGCTTTACGCAGTAAACGGCAGATTTCCTGTGCATCGGCATGACCGTTTAAATAAAAATCAGTTAAACCGAGAACATTAATACTACCTATTTCCACCTCTACATTCTTATCCGCAATGGCGGCAAAAAACTGCTTAGCAGCTTTAGCATAACCTTCGGCAAAACCGCCCAACATACCACCACAATCCATCGTCACCACAGGATAAGGAAGTTCTGCTTTACGAGCAATACCTGCTAAATCATCACCGATTAAGCTCAAAGAGCAGCTACTTTCGATTAATAAACAGCTGGGCTGCTTTTCTTCTGCCTTTAAACGTTCCAAAGCAGCTAAAATATATTTTTCTGCACCATAGACAACAGCATTATTATCAGGCTGAGAACCAAAAAAACGTTCCCCCATATTATATTCCGCATTTTCCAAATAACGCAGAGCATAAAAATAACACCATAAAGGTCCGTTAGCTAAAATTTTGGCATCCTTGATACCTGCAGCAAAGGCAGCGGCACCCGTTAAAGCACAAGTATCAACACGTTCGCAGATATTACCCCAATGGTTATCCACTAGCTTAGACATAAGTCAGGCCTCCTTTAATACGACTGCACAGCGTGCGATACACTGCCTCCATAAACTCTATTTCACCTGCTCTACCTGCCTTCGGCAACATGGGCAGGAATAATTGTTTTAAATACTTATTCTGTAATTCATGGGTAGTCAAAACAATATCTGCTTCCTGTAAGAAAGGCTCACCTGCCACATTATCATAAACATCAACATCACTATATTGACGTACTATCGCTAACATATCTGCTTTATCCTTTTCGCCATAAGTCTGCAAAAGAATAATAGCCGTCAAATCCAGCTGTAATAATCGAATCGTTTCTAAAACAGCCTTCGGATGGTAATACATCAACAAACGACCGATGCACAATACCGTCTTTTTGCCTCGCGTAACCTCCTGCAACTGAGTTAAACGCTCCGTAAATGCAGCCTGTTCCTCTGCTAACACTATCTGTGCCTCTTTTTCTTTATGCAAAAGTTCGCCTGCTGCAGTAATCCAACGTTGTGTTTCCGACCAACAAACAGGATAAATATCTAAATACGGCATAGCTAAAGTCTGCTGCATTTCTTCGGCAATATCATGTAACCCTTTATAAGTATTACCGCGACCGCCCAAAATAATCATTGCTTCTGCACGTCCAGCTTTAGACAGATCACTAAACTTCATATAACCTGGAAATTGTCCAATAACTTTTATTCCCATTTTATGCAGTAATCTAGTTACCTCTGTTGCATAATGACCCCAAGGACCGCCGTTATCACCTATTAAAAGTACGGTATCCTTCTCTTTGGCACACGGTTTGATAAAACGACGCAAAAGCTGCCTTGTCATATCAAAATAACCCTGGTAATACTCGCCATCCAAAAAACCACAGCAATCAACTGTTAAAACAGGAATACCATATTTATCTTCACTGGCTACAGCGACCGAATTAACATCATCACCGATAACACCTGCTACGCAGGAATTAGCAATCGCCAAGCATTGCGGCTTATAATGCTCCACTGCATAAGCAATACATTGCTCTAAACGCTCCACGCCACCGAAAATAGAATGCTTCTCCTCTAACTGACTAGATAAAAGCGGCACAGAGCCAACTTCCTCGGGACGACCATCAGCTAAAGAACGATACTGGGAATTGATATCCATAGTTCTAGCTACATGAGCACAAGCACGGGGACTATGAAAAATAACCACCATACCTTCACAATAAGCCACAGCACGCCACACGCCCGGCATACTACAGCTACAGCTTTTCCTACTGCTGATAAAACGCTTCGTCTTAATTGCCATATTCTTCCACCAGTGCTTCCAACTCATCAAAACTCATAGGAGTAGGTACAGAAAGCTGCTCATTATTTAACATCTTCTGACTTAAATCACGGTAAATAGCAGCCTGCTTACTATCAGGAGCGTACTGGAGAACGGTCTGACGATTATTTTCCGCCTTATTCACAATTACATCACGAGGAATAAAAGTAATCAGCTGTGTATTTAAACGTTTGGCAAACTCTAACAACAAAGCTTCTTCATTAGGAGTATTGCGTCCATTACCGATGATACCGCCCAAACGCACACCACCACGTATGGCAAAACGCTTAACACCCTTAGCAATATTATTAGCTGCATATAAACTCATCAACTCACCGGAAGAAACGATATAAATATCACTAGCATATCCTTCACGAATAGGTACGGCAAAACCACCGCAAACAACGTCGCCTAAAACATCATACAAAATAACATCTTCGTCTAAAACATCAAGAGAACGTAATTTTTCCAAAGCTACGATAATACCGCGGCCGGCACAGCCGACACCCGGCTCCGGACCACCTGCTTCTACACATTTTATGCCGTTATAGCCAGTATGTACAATATCTGCTGCTGTCACTTCTTCGTTATCACGTACAGTATCTAGCACTGTATGTTTGCAGATGTGGCCTAATAATAATCTAGTAGAATCATTTTTCGGGTCGCAGCCAATCTGACATACCTTTAAGCCGGCTTCGCTCATTGCTGCAGAAATATTCGCCGTAGTAGTAGATTTACCAATGCCGCCCTTACCGTAAATAGCAATCTTTTTCATATATTACGCCTCCAACTATTCACAAAAAGCAGTAAATTGCAAAATGTGATATATAATCTCATATAATATTTTTAATTTTAAACTATACAGCAAGTATACAGTCAAGCTCTAAATAGTAATTAGTCGCTTATTGTTATCCATATTTGATTGAGGGTAATGTTATTATTTTTAAAACAAATGCTAGGATGTTATCTTAATATAAATTTTTCCGTACCCACACCTCAGTCACCTTAAAAGTAAAGCCAAGAATGTTTTTTGCCTCTCACTATACCAATGCGAAAAAAACATCAAAAATTCTACTAGTGAAAAAAATTTTTTTGACTAGTAGAAAATTTTCCTAAAAAATCGCATTGTATAAGTGAAAGGTCTTTTTTTCACTTTTCTTTTTTTTATATATTTTTTCTTTTCTCTTTTTTTCTGGCAGCTCAAAACAAACGCAAAGCGTTTGTTTCCTTGTTCCCTTAGAGTGTAGTAAATATAAACTAAGTAATTTCTACTAGCGTACTTTAGCTAGTACTACTTACGCTAAAGGGTATTTAAGATTTATAAGCGTTAACAAGCAAAAAAAAACAAAAAGAAAAACTCTGCCATACATAATGCATGACAGAGTATAAATATAATAATTATTTATTTTGCATTATCTTTTTTAGATTATTTAAAGCTTTTGTTTTTAATAAGCTTATGCCTTGAAAAAATATCTTGTAAACAAGTGAAGCTTCCCTTACAAGGAGAGCCAAGCAAGTACTAATTTTCTTCCGCGAAAGTAGTTACTAACGTGTGCTGTTTTACTCTAAAGTAACTATTTCTGCAATATGAAATTAGTACCTCTAACTTTCGCTCAACGAGCTTGCCTCTCCTTGCAAGGAGAGGTGGTAGCGAGCTTTAGCGAGCTGACGGAGAGGTCTTACACTTCTTTCTTGCGTTAACGAACTGGCGTAATTCTAAAAAACTCTGCCATGCAAAAATGCATAGCAGAGCAACAAAACAATATTTGTTTACAGACAATATCAGCTTACGCTTCTACTTCATCATATAATTTTTTCACAGTGGCATCTACCAACGCACCGATACTGGAAACAGATTTTTCTTGCGGCAGACCGCTGGCATCATAACCTAATGGCAGTTCGGTGCAAGCTGTCATAACCGGCAAATTTCTTTCAGCCCACAGTTCTTCTACAAGTTTCTTACACAAAGCACCTGCTTCAGCCAATTTATTAGCTTTTACATAAGTAATAACTTGTTGAGCCATATCACTTTGTTCTTCGTTAGGAATATACAAGGTAAAACCATGTTTTTCCGCATATTTTTGGTACAAGCCACAAGCACGAGTGCCTTTAGTAGAAAGCATCCACGCACCTTCAGGAGATAAACGTTGTGCAGCCAGTACAGTTTCATCAATGATATGTACTAAAGGCACGGGCAATTCATCGGCAAATTGGTCGATAAAATAATGTGCAGTATTGCAAGGAATCGCCAAAACATCGGCACCCATATCGCAAAGTTTGAATAAATCTTCTTTGATTTTCGGCAGCGGAGAAGGACCGTTACCAAAAATAGCTGTGCCACGGTCAGGAATTTCGCAATCGCCGATCATATAGATAACAGGATGTTCTTGGTCAGTAGAAGCCGGGCATTTCGCTGCCATCTGACGCAGAAATTCTGCAGCAGCAGCAGGACCTAAGCCACCTAAAACACCTAATTTTTTACCATTTTTTACAAATTTCTTTTCACTCATAATAAAGCCTCATCTTTCCTAGCAAAGTAACTATTTTAATATGCTAATAGTTTAACACAACGCGAAAAAGAGTGCAAATCACGCTTTATCAGAGCATTCCCCCCTGCCACTTGCGTTGACGTAATGGCGGTGTAGGATAAGCCTTACGGCTAGTTAAAAGATTCTGTCTAACTAATGCTTCCGCCATGGATACGGCGGAAATAGCCGGACTGATAACGGGAACTTGAAGTAAACTGCTTAATTTTTCTTCTAAGCCCAAAAATGATAAACATCCTAATATTAATACCTGTACTTGCTGTTCTTCTATTAGTTTTTTTCCTGCACTTTGTAACTTTCTAAGGACTTCTTCCCTATTTTCCCATAAACTTCCCTCATGTTTTGCAATAGCACCAATGGCAGGTATTCTTGAAGGAGCAACACCACAAGTATCGATGAACAATCTTTTTTCGCCATATCTAGCATCATCTGCCAAGATCAGCCCTGCTTGTCTACCGATAAGCGGTGCTAAAAGGCAGGCAGCCTGTCCTCCGCCTATTACAGGGATATGTAATAATTCACGGCAAGCATCTACAGCCGGATCGCTAAAGCAATACAAAACCACGGCGTCATAACCTTCTGCCTCTGCTCTTACAGCCATAGTAATAATCTCCGGGGCGGCTAAAGCAACATCCAATGCCGAATCTATTTCTATATTGTTCTGCGTTAAGCATTCCATATATAATTCTACATCCGGTGATACGAAGTTCTTTAATATAGCACAACGCTGCTCCAGTTCTGCATTACTCATACCGAAATCAGGATTAATGATAAATATTTTCATAAGCAGTACCTATTTAAAGTATGGAGGCCAGAAATTTTTTCGCTCTCTCTGTTTTAGGATGATTAAATACTTCATCAGGAGTGCCGCTTTCAATTAAATAGCCACCGTCCATAAAATAAATTGTATCGGAAACGTCTTTGGCAAAGCCCATTTCATGAGTAACAAGTACCATCGTAATACCGCTGCCGGCCAGTTCTTTGATAACATCCAATACTTCTTTGACCATCTCCGGATCTAAAGCACTCGTCGGTTCATCTAATAATAAGACCTGCGGTTCCATACACAAGGCTCTGGCAATAGCGACACGCTGCTTTTGTCCGCCGCTTAAACGGCTGGGATATTCATCGGCCTTATCACGCAGATTAACTTTTTCCAATAAGCGTAAAGCTTTTTCTGTGGCCTCGGCTTTGCTTAATTTATTCACGACACGCGGAGCATAAATCATGTTTTCTAAAACAGTCATATTGGCAAATAAATTAAAATGCTGAAAAACCATGCAGGCATTTTTACGAATATCTTCTAACTTCACTTTTTCGTTGACGATATCGGTACCTGCAAAATAAATAGAACCACCTGTTGGCTGTTCCAAAAGATTGATACAACGCAGTAAAGTCGATTTACCAGAGCCGGAAGAACCGATGATGGTTACAACCTCGCCTTTTTTTATAGTCAGGGAAACGTCCTTTAATACTTCCAGTTCCCCGAATTTTTTAGAAAGATGTTTGATTTCAATCACTGACGCGCACCTTCTTTTCTAATAAAGATCCCAAGAAATTCAAAGCCATAACGAGAACATAATATACAGCAGCAGCTACGATAAATGCTTCAAAAGCTCTAAAAGTTTTAGCTTGAATCAAATCTGCCCAACGTAAAGTATCTGCTACACCGATAACGGATACTAAACTTGAATCTTTTAACAGCATAATACTTTCATTTACCAAAGACGGTAAAGAATTCTTGATGGCCTGAGGAAAGATAATATCTAAAAGGAAACGGTGCTTAGGTACACCTAAACTCATCGCACCTTCCCATTGACCTTTATCCACTGCTAAAATACCGCCACGCAAGGCTTCAGAAATATAGGCTGCCGAATTTAAACCGAAAGATAAAACACCTGCTTCTAAAGCGGAGATTGTATAGCCTGTAAGCTGTGGCGTAGCAAAATAAATCAGCATTAATTGTACTAATAAAGGAGTACCGCGGAAAACAGAGATATAGGCTTTAGCCAGAAAAACAAAGAACTTGTTTTTCGATAAGGTGACAAGAGCCAGGATAAAACCACCGAAAAAGCCCATGATAGTTGAGAAAAAAGTAAATTTTAAGGTAATCCATACAGAGATTGCCAAAAGCGGGAAAAATGGTTCTAATACTGCAAAATCTAGCATTTAAAGCACCTCATTTACATTTTCGCAATATCTAAATCAGCAATAGCTGCTGCATATTGTTTAGCTGCATCAGCACCGAGATGTTCTTCTAGGATTTTTTGCAGTTCGCCGTTAGCACGCATTTCTTGTAATAATTGGTCGATTTTTGCTTTATCTTGAGAACCTTTCGGCATAGCAATTGCGAAAGTATCAGCATAAAGCACAGGAGCCTGAATGATGTGCATTTCTAAATCCTGATGTTGTTTGATAAAAACAGCTGCTTGAGAAGAATCGAATAAACCACCTGCCAGACGACCATTTTTGATATCCTGTACAACAAGCGGAGTAGTATCCAGCTCTACAACATCAATACCGCCAACAGCTTTTAAATCTTTAGCAAAGGTAGTACCCATGGAAGCACCGGCTTTATGACCTTTCAATTTATCTAAAGCATCAAAGTTGGCACCCTTTTTGCAGATGATTGCTTTCATAGGGAAATAGTACGGCTTGGAAAAATCCAGTACTTGTAATCTTTCGTCAGTCGGAGAAATAGCAGAGATAATCAAATCCGCTCTACCGCTTTGCAAAGTAGGTACTAAAGACGCAAATTTCATATCCACGAACTGCACATCTTTATGCATTTTTTTCGCCAAAGCTTTAGCGAGGTCGATATCAATACCTTGATAATCACTAGTACCTTCTTTAACAGTTTCAAAGGGCGGGAATGTAGAGTTAATAGCAATAACCCATTTATCGCCTTTAGCTGCCTGCTCGCTTCCTTTGTCACTGCCACAGCCTACTAAACCTAACATCATTACCAAAGTTAATAAAATAGTTAATAAAGTTTTAGTTTTTGTAAATTTCATATTTATCTTCCCCTCTTTTTATTTATAACCACATTGTTTTAATACATGTCTAGCAACTTGTTCATCAGTAGTAATCCAAGCACCATTAGCTTTAGCATAATGAATGAAATCACGCAAAGCACGGACATAACCGGGACGTCCGATAAACTGCGGGTGCATAACAAAGTTCAGCATTCTACCTTCATCTGCCAGACCGTCAAGTTCATCTTTCCATATCTGTACCATTTCTCTGCCGCTACGCAGATAATAATGTGTCGGTGCTTGCAAAGTATACATATTATAAGAAGTATCATCGACGATGCCATCTTTAGGTAATTCTACAATCGGCACATCCCGGCCATCAATATCTAATAAAAACGGACCATCGTTATTACGCCAATTGGAAGAATAAATGATACCTCTATCTAACCACAACTGTTTATGAAAATCGTGGACAATACCATCCGGCATACGCACACCCACAGGCTTTCTACCGATTAACCGCATAAAAATATCGTCCACCTTGTCCATTAACAGACTTTCTTCTTCATAAGTATCTTTAACTTCATGCAGATAACCATGATAAGCTATTTCGTGTCCTAAATAAGCAATCGTCTGAATAATTTCCGGATGAATTTCGGCTGTATATGCTGTTGTAAAGAAAGTAGCCTGCAAATGATCTTCTTCCAACATATTTAAAATACGTGGTAAGCCTTGTTTTACAGCATAAATACCGCGGGACATATGCACTAGATGCTGACTATTGATTTCATTTCGTGTCAGCCACAATGTTTCCGCATCTATATCGAAAGACAGGCATAAGGCTAGACGTTTATTTTGTGGCCAGTTCCAATTCATCATGCAGTTCCCCTTTCTTCTGTTCTACATAAAAATCTTTGACATATTGTGCTACTTCCTGGCAACTAGCAATCCAGGCACCATTAGCTTTCATATAGGCAATAAAACGTTCTAGCATTCTTACACGGCTGGAACGGCCGATGAGCTGCGGATGCAGTTTTAAAACCATAATCTTATCACCCTCATTGGCTAATTCATCAAAATTATCTTTCCAAATTTCATAAACATAATCCACGGGATAACTGCAAGTAATCGTCGCTTCGTCAGCATAAGAAAAGTAAAAATAAGAAAAATCATCCAATGTCGGCTCTGTCGGCAATTCCACAATCGGGTACTCCTGATGCAGATAGGCCCAGTCGCAATCTTTCAATGTAGAACAATAAAGGTACCCTTTTTCTGCCATTAATTTTAAAGCACAATTAGGTAACACATCTAATGGTCCACGATAGCCTACAGGCTCTTGCCCTGCTAGCTTTGCTAGGATACTTTCACTTTTTTCCATATTCGCACGTTCTTCTGCTTCGGGCATATTGCAGGAAGCTTCATGTAAATATCCGTGATATGCAAGTTCATGTCCGGCAGCTACGATTTCTTTAACTTGCTGTGTATATTTTTCTGCAATGTAGCCAGGAACGAAAAAGGTAGTTTGGACATCCTGCTGACGCAAAACCTTTAGACATCTAGCCAACCCTTCATCAGGACCATATTGACCTCTACTATAATCTGCAAAGCCGATGTTTTTTTTACCGATTACCGATTGCCTTAACAGCTCTGCATCAAAATCAAAAGTAACCATCACTGCAATACGTTTATTTTGTGGCCAAATAATACCATCGCCATTTTTTACTTTAAACATAAGCTTCCCCCCTCATAAAAATTACTTTGCATATTATATCATATATCTTGTATTTTTAAAAGTGCTTTTTCTTATTTTTATGCAAAAATTATCAATATTTTTGTATAGTCGATTATTTAGTGTATTATTAAAAATAAATAAAGCAGTAAAAAAAAATTGTCTATAATAAATTTTACTGCTTTTACATCGCGAATATTTTATTTTTTAATGTATACATTTAATATATAGATGCATATTTACAGGAGAGATTTCTAGAAGTCAATACATTGTTTATGCATGAAATTCCACCAGTTTTGATGCTCGACATACCACATAATCGTCTTTTGCAAGCCTATCTCAAAGCTTGTTCTAGGTTGCCAGCCGAGCTTTGTACTAATCTTCGTCGTATCCATTGCATACCGTAAATCATGCCCCGGTCTATCTTTAACATAAGTAATCAACTCTTCACTGCACTGCAAAGAACGGCAAATCAATCTTACCAGTTCTAAATTACTGATTTCCTTCTGTCCACCGATATTATAAACTTCCCCTACCTTGCCTTGCTGTAAAATTAAATCGATTGCTTCACAGTGATCGTCTACATAAATCCAGTCCCGCACATTCAGTCCATTTCCATAAACAGGCAGTTGTTCTTTAGCCAAAGCCTTACTTACCATGAGAGGAATGAGCTTTTCAGGAAACTGAAAACGACCATAGTTATTGCTGCAACGGGAGATAGTTACCGGCAATCCGTATGTTCTATAGTACGCAAGGACTAATAAATCTGCCCCTGCTTTCGATGCCGAATACGGACTGCTAGCTTTTAAAGGTGTCATTTCTGTAAACTTCAAATCCGTTCTTTCTAAAGGTAAATCACCATAAACTTCATCAGTAGAAATTTGGTGAAAACGCTTCACCTTATGCTTTAGACACGCATCTAATAAAACTTGCGTACCTAAAACATTCGTCTGCACAAAAATCTCCGGTCCTGTAATAGAGCGGTCCACATGACTTTCGGCAGCAAAATTGACTACCATGTCAGGATGTTCTTCAGAAAATAAACGTTCTATGACACTCCTATCACAAATATCCCCTTGTACAAAACGAAAATTAGGCAAAGAACGTACTTCTTGCAGGTTAGCCAGATTAGCACAATAAGTCAGCTTATCCAAACAGATAAGGCGATTTGCAGGATACTTCTGCATCATATATAAAATAAAATTAGCACCGATAAAGCCGGCACCACCAGTAACGACAATAACCATATATATACCTCTGTTTCTTACGCTTTTCTAAGCATTGATTTACTCTTTATTGTACCACATCTAATACTCTAAACCCAAAATACTCTTTTCTATATGCTTGCCCCATATTTCAAAAAACTACATATTCATCTCTTTTCTGCACGTAAAGCACTATATTGCATACAGAAAAAATTTCTAGCTATGCTAAACTTACGGGAAAGGTTAATATCTTCCTAAATAATACTCCTCACACTCTACCAAATTAAATACTATCCTCTAAGTCGATAAATCTAGCATTTACATGAACTGTTTTTTACTTCTTCAGGGAATTTTTACTGACAAAAAACTCCCACTGCCTAAAACAGTAGGAGTCTTTGTATTACAAGTTGTCTTTAGTCATGTTATTTAGTTGTACAAGGATCTTATTTTTTTTCGATGAGTTTCAGCGGAGCAGAAACTTTAGCTTCAACTTTTTCGCCTTTAGCAGCTTTAACAGCTACTTCCAGACCTTGTTGGCCCATAACTTCAGGTTGTTGAGCGATAGTAGCGCTCATAGCACCGCTTTCAACAGCTTTTACGCCGTCAGCAGTACCGTCGAAACCAACGATGAAGATTTGTTTGCCAGCGGATTTAGCAGCTTCGATAGCACCCAGAGCCATTTCGTCGTTTTGTGCGAAAATAGCTTTGATGTCCGGGTTAGCTTGCAGCATGTTTTCTGCAACGGTCAAACCTTTGGAACGGTCAAAATCAGCGGATTGTTTTGCAACAACGGTTAATTTAGCATCAGCGATTTTGTGGAAACCTTCACCACGTTCACGAGTAGCACTTGCACCCGGAATACCTTCCAGTTCAGCTACTTTAACTTTTTCGCCCAGATGTTTGATGATGTATTCAGCAGCCATTTCGCCACCTTTTACGTTATCGGAAGCAACCAGGGAAGCAACTTGACCTTGGTCAGCACTACGGTCTAAGCAAACAACAGGGATGTTAGCTTTGTTAGCAGCTTTTACAGAGGTAGAGATTGCAGCAGAGTCAACAGGGTTAACTAAAAGTACGCTGATGTTTTGTTGCAGTAAATCAGCAATATCGTTTGCTTGTTTAGCAGGGTCGTTTTGTGCGTCTACAACTTTTACATTTACGCCCAAATCTTTAGCTTTTGCTTCTACGCCTTTAGCCAGGGAAACGAAGAACGGGTTATTTTGGGTAGAAACAGAGAAGCCAACGGTGATTTTGCTGTCAGCAGCTTTGTCTTTTTTGTCACTGCTGCCGCAGCCAACAATCATCATAGCCATAGCTACGATGCAGGTTAATATTAATAAGATTTTTTTCATTTGTACAAAATTCCTCCTAAATCAGGCTTTTGTAGGGCCTTAAGATTTTTTTCTGTCCATGAGGACTGCCAGCAAAATAACGATACCTTTGACAACTTGTTGGTAAAAGCTGGATACATTGAGAATATTTAAACCATTATTCAAAGTACCAATGATTAAAGCACCGACGATAGTACCGAAAATGCGGCCTTTACCACCGGACAGGCTGGTACCGCCCAGAACAACAGCAGCGATAGCATCCAATTCATAACCGGTACCTGCAGTAGGCTGAGCACTGTTCAGACGGCTAGTTAAGATAGCACCTGCCATACCACACAGCATACCGGTAATGGTATAAGCAAAAATTTTAATGCGGTTGATTTTAATACCGGCAATGAAGGAAACCTTTTCATTACCGCCAACTGCATAAGTTTTACGTCCCAAAGGAGTTTTATGCAGAATAAAATACAGAATAGCAAACATAATCAGCATCATAACCGCAGGAATAGGCAGACCTGCAACATAGCCTTGACCAAAAGCATGGAAGGCTTCGTTATCAGTCAGATTACTGATCGGGTTACCGTTAGTATACACCAAGGTAGCACCACGGAAAATAGTCATGGTAGCTAAGGTTGCAATAAACGGAGCAACTTTACCATAAGTGATAACTAAACCGTTAACTGCACCTAAAGCTGCACCAATCAGGCAGGCAACCACGATTGCGAAAATCGGATCCATACCTGTTTTAATAAAACTGCCCATCAAGGCACTGGACAGAGCCAGAATACTGCCTACGGACAAGTCGATACCGCCTGTCAGGATGACGAAAGTCATACCAAAAGAAATAAGGGCGTTAATAGATACCTGACGCAGCAGGTTCTTTAAGTTACTCGGGTCAATAAAGCTGCTGTTCAAGCAGGCAATGACCGCAAACAGAACCACCAGGCCGATAATAGAGCCTGATTTTTTCAACATAGCTTTTATATCCATCTTGCTTATTGTCCTCCCGTTGCCAGTGACATGATTTTTTCTTGAGTAGCTTCCTCGTGCATTACTTCACCTGCAATAGTACCCTCATGAATGACTAAAATACGGTCACTCATACCAAGTACTTCAGGTAACTCGGAGGAAACCATGATAATGGAAACACCGCTGGCTGTAAGCTCGTTCATCAGCTCATAAATATCACGTTTTGCACCTACATCGATACCGCGGGTCGGTTCGTCCATGATAATAATATCAGGCTTCATACCTACCCATTTAGCGATAACAACCTTCTGCTGATTACCACCTGACAACGCACCTGCCTCTAACTCTAAGGTATGTGCTTTAACGCCTAAACGTTCAGCCATAGTATTAGCAAAATCAGACAGCTTTTCATAATTGATAACGCTGTTTTTAGCAAAAGTATCAACACTGGGAAGTGCAATATTGCGCTTAATGGAAAAATCTAAAATCAGACCTTCACTTTTACGGTTTTCAGTAACAAAGCCGATACCTGCTTTAATAGCATCTTCAGGCTTATTAATTACTAAAGGCTGACCTTTTAAAAGCACCTCTCCGGATTGGCATTTATCAACACCGAATACGGCACGCATGATTTCTGTACGACCGCTACCCATAAGGCCGGCAACACCTAGAATCTCGCCCTTGCGTAAATTGAAGTTGATATTACGGAACAAACCTGGCTGATTGAAGTTCTTGACCTCCAAAATAACCTCACCTGGTTTATTACCACGGTCAGGATAAAACTCGGTAATGGAACGTCCTACCATGTCATGGACAATTTCACCGACAGGATAATCCTTAACATTTTTAGTAGCTACGGAAACACCATCACGCATAACAGTGATAGTATCACAGTTATTGAATACCTCTTCCATACGGTGAGAGATATAAACCATGGCTACACCACGTTTTTTCAAAGAACGCATTACTTCAAACAGCTTTTCTGTTTCTCTATCAGTAAGGGCTGCAGTAGGTTCGTCCATAATAACTACTTTTGCATCTAACAAAAGATTGCGGACGATTTCAGTCATCTGCTGTTGACCGACAGAGCATTCGCCTGCTTCTTTATCAAGCGGTAATTCAATATCGATTTCACGACATTTTTCTTCAGCGATTTTGCGCATCGCTTTAAAATCCAATATACCAAAGCTATTGGTGACGCTATGCATTAAAAAAAGGTTTTCCAAAATGCTCAAATTGGGCCAAATATTCAATTCCTGATGAATAAAGGCTATGCCATGAGCTTCAGCATCCATGGGATTTTTAAAGCTTACTTCCTTACCATCGACAAAAATTTGACCCTGATCTTGTTTATGCAGGCCTGTCAAAATATTCATCAAAGTGGACTTACCGGCACCGTTTTCGCCCATCAGAGCATGAACTTCGCTACTTTTAAGCTTCAGATTTACACCTTTTAACACAGCATTAGTACCAAAGGCTTTATGGATATTTCTTAATTCTATCTCCATAATTATCTATCCTTTATTTACTTTTTTGCTTGTTTACTCCGCAAATGCCTCAGAAGAAAACATTGCTATGCAGGATTACATTAGCAAAAGGAGTAATTTCACCTGTACGGATGATGCATTTAGCCTTTTTAGTAGCCTCTTTAAAGTCTTCATGACTTGCATCAACAATCCATTGCTCTTCGGTGAAAAGCTCATGCATTGCTTGATAAACCGCAGGATTTCTGTCTTTCATTTCGGCAGCAATTTCTACTTTTTCAATGACCATATTTTTAGCAACTTCTGCTACAACTTCCATAAAAGAAGGAGTACCAGGTTTAAGTGCCAGGTCAATTTTTTGTACGCCTGCAGGAACAGGCAGACCGCAGTCACTAATAACGATAGTATCGGTATGGCCTAAATCAGCCAATACTTTAGCGATGGAACTGTTTAATATACCACCCTTTTGCATTATTTCAGCATCTCCTCTACTTCTTTCAAATAAGGCATACCGCCTTGAGCACCTAGTTTTTGTACGGATAAAGCAGCGGCGGCATTAGCAAAGTTAATGCTGTCCTGTAATGATTTGCCGTTAGCACGTGCTACAGCAAACGCACCGTTGAAGGTATCGCCTGCACCAGTAGTATCCACGGGCGTAACCTTGAAGCCGGGCACATTATATACCTGGCCCTTTTCTGCATAAGCAACACCCTTGCTGCCTAAGGTCATAATAACCTTACCTTGGTTACGGCCTAAAATATCTGCCTTACCTTGGTTAGCAAACAAGATAGCTGCTTCATGTTCGTTAGGTGTTAAATAGGTTACTTTATTCAGCAGTTCCTGCGGAACAGGCTCCACAGGTGCCGGATTCAACAGAACCGGCACACCTGCAGCAAAACATTTTTCAATAATATAAGCATTGGTATGAGCTGGAATCTCGTGTTGCAGAAGTACCATATCTGCTTTAGAAATAGCCTCCCATGCTTCATCAATCAGGCTCGGTTCAACCATGTCATTAGCTGCTTTGATTACGATGATAGTATTATCATTTTCGGCAACAGTAATGTGTGCCGTACCAGTATGTTCACCTGGCAATACTTTAACATAAGTAGCATCGATATTGTTTTCTTTGAGCGTTTTAGCAATCAACTCGCCATACATATCGTCGCCGATGCAGCCGACCATAGTTACCTCTGCGCCCAGACGTGCTGCAGCAACAGCTTGGTTAGCACCCTTACCACCGGGATTAATAGTCAGTCTGTTTCCGAAAATTGTTTCGCCAGGATTAGCCCAACGATCACATTCTACTGTAATATCAACATTACAGCTACCGATTACGACAATTTTAGCCATGATCTTACCCCTATATTCTAAAAACTAACAAATATATTGCAATAATTTCTTATACTCTTCTGTAATCAGATTGGGACTTAATAAATCATTTAAAAATTTTGCCTGCTTACGACTGGTCTTAGTACGGGTATTTTGCCAATACACAATAGCCAGCTGCAGCAAAAGACGTAGACGCTGCTTCTTATTTTCGTTTTCCGTAGATATTTTCCACAAGAACTTATACCATTCGCGGAAAATATCCATATCCTCGGTCATTGCATTACGTGCTGAATTGGCAATGACGTCACGGATATTGCGCACTGCTAAGAGCAGATAATCACTCCGCTCTGCCAAAGCAAGCTTTTTGTTTTCAGCACGACGCAGCAGTAAAAGATAAAAATACAAAAGCTCTTTAAACGCGTTGCAGGCATTAGTAAAACCATCCCATTTAGCGTGCACTACAAAATGCATTGCCAATTGCTGTAACACAAGCTGCCATTCCTTCAGGGGCTGCTTATACACCCACCAAATGAGCAGACGCATAATCCAGCCTGTTTCATTACGCCAGCCACGTCTTGCTATCTGTGCCGCCATCGTCAGCCATTCTGTCCAAAAGGAACGTATAAAAGCACTGTCAGCCTCCTGCTTACGCAGCCATTTTTTCAGTAGACGCTGCAATAAGGGCAACGCCGCCTCCAGTCTGTTGTCGCAGGCAGCAAAGCTTAATGCATAAAGCACACGACAGCAAGCCTCCGGTTCATTGTTTTTTCCGATAACAGTAATAAACCGTGCTTGAGCTTCAATGAGCCATGTCAGAAAGATTTCCTTATTATGACGTCTACATGATGTCACTAAGGCGTCATGTACTGATTGCAGGAAAACTTTATCATCCGCATGACTAAGCATCTCGGTAAAACTAGCCTTGGCCTTATCCCAATCCCCTGTTTGGACAGCAAAGCAGATATCCAAAGCATACAAATCATTGATCATAAATTTATATCACCCTCATAGACATCGCCGCTAATAGGATCAGCAGTTACTAAACTGCCATCAGGTAAAAGTTCTGTGGCCTTAGCTGCACCGACGATAACAGGAACACCACAGGTTACTCCTACGATAGCTGTTGAGGAAGTAAGTCCGCCCTCCTCGGCAATAATCGCCCCTGCCTTCTTCGCTGCTAATGCCGCATATTCATCATTCAGCATATCAACTACTAAAATATCCCCCTGCTGTAGCTTCTGCTCAAAATCTTCCGCAGTACGGCAGACACAGATATGCCCCTTTACCGAACGACAGCCGATACCTGTACCGCTGATTAATTTGTTACCGACCGTAACGACTTTAATCAGATTGGTACTGCCAGGAGTACCGATGGGCACACCTGCCGTAATAACAACAGTAGTACCGTCCTTAATAGCCTGATTATGCAGGGCACACTCCAAAGAAATTTCAATCATCGAATCAGTATCCATAGAATAAGGTCCATTTAAGGGCAAAACACCCCAATATAATTGCATGGCACGAACAGTGGCAGGCACGCGGGAAACGGCTACTACCATTGCTTGCGGTTTATATTTAGCAATCATACGGGCTGTGAATCCTGATTCTGTAATTGTTAAAATTGTATCTGCTTTTATTTCCTGAGCTATTTGTACCGTGGCATGACTAATAGCATCAGTGGAGTGTATCTTTTCACTGATACCCTTTTTTTGGAAAATATTTACATAGTCCAAAGACTGTTCGGTACGCTCGGCAATTTTCGCCATAGTTTGGACAGCTTCCAAAGGATATTTGCCGGACGCTGTTTCGCCACTCAACATTATCACATCAGTACCGTCAAAAATAGAATTGGCCACGTCACTTGCTTCCGCTCTAGTTGCACGATAACTATTAATCATGCTTTCCAGCATCTGCGTTGCAGTAATGACCGGCTTACCTGCTTTATTGCAACGGGCAATGATATCCTTCTGTACTAAAGGTACATCCTCAGTCGGAATCTCTACGCCAAGATCTCCACGTGCTACCATAATACCGTCGCTCACATTGATAATTTCTTCAATATGCTCTACGCCGGCAGCATTTTCAATCTTGGAGATAATCCCCATCTGCTTACCACATTCCTCCAGAACCTTACGGATTGCAATAACATTATCAGCATTCTGTACAAAGGAGGCAGCAATATAATCCATACCATGCTCTGCAGCAAAGATAATATCACTTTTATCCTGTTCTGATAAAAAGGGTAAATTTAATTCAATACCGGGACAAGCTACACGTTTACGGGAGCTTAATTCACCGCCATTGACAACCTCGGTATGAATTTCTTGTCCATCGATTTTAGTTACGCGCAAAGACAATAAGCCGTCAGCCAAAAGAATACGACTGCCAACTTGTACCTCTTTAGGTAAATCGATGTAATTAACATGGGCTTTATGTTGGTCACCAAGATAATCATCCGTAGTCAGACAGAATTCATCGCCTTCGTGCAGATATATTTTCTCTGCAGCAAAAAGTCCTAAACGCATCTCCGGACCTTTCGTATCTGCAATGGTGGCAATCACCTTACCCACATTTTGTGCAGCCTTGCGAACTAACGCTAAACGCTTTTCATGCTCAGCATAGTTACCATGGGAAAAATTAAAACGAGCCAGGTCCATACCATCCTGCATCATCTGCTCTAAAAGCTCAACATTGTCGGTACTAGGACCAACTGTACAGATAATCTTCGTTTTTTTCATCAGCCGCACCTCCATATTAGCCATGAAATTTATGCTCGCACAGTACCTCGTAAGCATCCTCAGCTTCGGATACAGGTACGCAAATTTCATAAGCCTTACTATGTTTACCGCCAGTAGTTTTTAACTTAATCAGAAAGCCGTTTTCTGAGAGCATCTTGCGGATGCCCTCAGCTTGGCTTTCAGTAGCAGCGATATAGATAGTTTTCCACATCTCTATGACCTCGCTGCTATAAATTAATTTTCCTTGTAAGCTTTGATTTTAGCAATCAACAGCGGCAGAACTTCATTAACATCACCAACGATACCATAATGTGCAACGGAGAAAATCGGTGCATTAGCATCTTTGTTAATAGCGATGATAATATCGGATTCTTTCATGCCGGAAATATGTTGGATTGCACCGCTGATGCCGCAAGCAAAATACAGATGCGGCGCAACAGTTTTGCCGGATTGACCAACTTGTTGAGAGTGAGTCAGCCAGCCTTCGTCAACAACAGCACGAGTACCGCTAATTGCAGAGTTTTCGAACAGAGCAGCCAATTCTTCCAGCATAGCAAATTTATCTTTGCTGCCCATACCACGGCCGCCTGCAACTAATACTTCAGCGTCTTCAATTTTAATCATGTTACCGCTGGTCAAAGCTTCTTTTTGCACTAATTCTACTTTGTTTTCTGCACCTGCAGCCGGAGTAAAGTTGATGATTTCACCGGTACGTGCAGCATCAGCAATCAAAGCTTTGAATACTTTAGGACGTACAGTACCCATTTGCGGACGATGTTCGTCGCAGATAATAGTAGCATAGATGTTACCGCCAAGTGCAGGACGAGTCCAAGCAACCAGCTTATCTTCAGTCATATCCAAAGCAGTGCAGTCAGCGCACAGACCGGTATGCAAGCGAGCAGCTACACGCGGAGCCAAATCACGGCCGTCAGCAGTAGCACCTAAGAGCAATGCGGAAGGTTTGTATTCTTTAGCCAATTGGCAAATAGCGTCAGTGTAAAGCTCGGTGTTGTAATCAGCATATTTAGCATCAACAACTACATAAACCTTATCAGCACCTGCAGCGATTAATTTTTGCGGCAGTTCGCCTGCTTCAGCAGCAAATAAAAATGCGCAGCATTTTTCGCCTGCTTTAGCAGCCAGTTCGCGAGCAGCACCCAGTAATTCGTAGGTTACGCCCATCGGTTCACCGTCTTCTAATTCGGCGATAACCCACATATCACTGCCTTCGTTATTTTCTACTTCTTGTTTTTCAACAGCATTACCAGCAGAAATAGCTTCAACCGGGCATTCATGAACGCAAGCACCGCAAGAAATGCAGGTATCTTCATCAATCATTGCTTTGCCGTCTACCATACTAATTGCACCAACAGGGCACACAGCTACGCAGGACTCGCAGCCAATACATTTATCTCTATCAACTTTCATTGCCATTACATTCACCTCAGCGAGAAATAATTTTTGCTTCTACCAATTTATTGAACAACAGCTCAACATTTTTTGCAGCGTCTTCTTCAGCGAAAATTTCGCTTTCAATGGCCGGCGGGCACGGAGTAAAGGATTTTCTTACTTTAGTCGGAGAACCAGCCAGACCTACGTTAGCCTCGTCAACACCCATATCTGCAATAGTCAGTGTAGGAATTTTAGCTTTACGAGCTTTCATTTTGCCTTTAATGCTAGCAAAACGCGGCTCTTTTTCAGCTTTGGTAACAGTTACCAGCAGCGGAGCTGCAGCAGCTAAAGTCATAGAACTGCTTTCGTTTTCACGAACAGCAACAAATTTGCCATCTGCAAAATTTAAGGAAAGAGCACCGGTGATTTGCGGAATACCTAAATGTTCAGCGATTTCAGGACCAACTTGAGCGGTGTCGCCATCAACAGCTTGTTTACCACACAGTACCAAATCATACTCACCGATATGTTTGATTGCAGCAGCCAGTGCAATACTGGTAGCCATAGTATCAGAGCCGGCCAGAGCACGGTCACTGATTAATACTGCATCGTCAGCGCCCATAGCAATTGCTTCTTTGAGTACATCGGTTGCTTGAGGCAGACCCATAGTAATAACAGTTACTTTAGCGCCTTCTTTATCCTTCAGGCACAGAGCAGCTTCCAAAGCTTGACGGTCAAAAGGATTCATGATGTTTTCAACACCCTCACGCAATAAAGTATTAGTTTCGGGGTTGAATTTTACGGTTGCCGTATCCGGCACTTGTTTAATACAAACTATAATATTCATTTGCATCCTCCTTGCAATGTTATTTACACAGTCTTCTCTATATTTTAACATTTTTCAGGACAAACTTTCAAGTCTATCACTGAATAAATATCAAAACACTAGGGAAACACAATGTGTAAATATACAAAATAAATTAATTTTATCTATATACAATAGTATCTTGACCAAGAATTTTAAAAATCGCTTCTGCAAAATCAGGATTCTTACTATCAACCCAGAAATCACTAGTAGTTTTAATAATTTTTCGTGAGCCCATCAGCTTTAAGTACACCACATCTTCACCTCGAAAGCGACGGAAAACCTGCATTAGTTCTCTTTGGACTAAAGGATTTTCTAAATGTGCTGCAATAACTAACATCAATTCTCTCGGTTCTTCATTCGATAATTTATGCACCGACATAGCGATAATTTTACTTTCGCGTTCATCGATACTAAATCGTCCTTCAATACCGACAATATTATCCTGATAAATCTCTCTGACTGCAGTATGATAAATTTTCGGAAAAGCAATGACAGATAAACGGCCAGTAAAATCTTCTAATGTCATAATCGCCATGCTATCGCCTTTTTTAGTATTTTTTATCTTACAATCAGTGATAATACCTGCTACTTTCACCCTCTGGCCATCGGCAATACTTGTTTCACCGACAAATTGGTGCAGAGGCATATATTTCCGTAATACCTTTTGGTAATCATTAAGAGGATGTCCTGTAACATAAAAACCTAATAGTTCTTTTTCATTCTGCAAGAGAACCTGGATAGGCATTTCTTCTAAATCGGGCAGCTTTATTTCGTTGATTACCGTTTCTTCCTCCCCAAACAAGCCGATTTGACCACTAGCACGGTCTTTTTGCACCGCTGCACCCATATCGGCTGCCTGGTCCATAATTGCTAACAGTTGGGAGCGTTTCGCACCAAAGGAATCCATAGCACCACATTTTATCAAGTTTTCTATCACACGCTTATTAACTACACGCATATTCACACGATTACAGAAATCACTTAACGAGATAAACGGTCCATCAGCCTCACGAGCAGCAATAATCTCTTTAACTGCCCCCTCGCCTGCACTTTTGATACCTGCTAAACCGAAACGGATAGATTTATTAGCGTGAACAGTAAAATCTACACCGGATTCATTAACATCAGGTGGTAAAATAGCAATATTATCATTCCTGCAGATGTTGATATAATAACCAATTTTATCACCATCACTGATAACGCTATTTAAAAACGCCGCCATAAACTGCGGACGATAATGTGCCTTTAAATACGCTGTCTGATAAGCAACCAATGCATAAGCGACGGAGTGAGATTTATTAAAACCATAACCGGCGAAATGTTGCAGTAAAGCAAAGATTTTTTCACTTAGTTCTTCAGGAATATCATGCTCTTTTTTTGCACCCTGTACAAAAGCATCTTTCATGGAATCCAGTACCGAAGCTTTTTTCTTACCCATAGCACGACGCAAAATATCGGCCTGACCAAGAGTAAAGCCGGCCAAAGCAGAGGTAATCTGCATAACCTGTTCCTGATACAAAATAACACCATAAGTATCACGTAAGATTGGCTCCATTAAAGGGTGTAAAACCTCGGCGGTACGTTGACCATGACGACCGGCAATGAAATCTTCTGCCATACCTGTGCCTAAAGGACCAGGGCGATACAAAGCTACTAACGGTATTAAATCCTCAAAGCTTTCCGGTGCCAAGTCCATAACAAGTTTCGTAATACCTGCAGATTCTAACTGAAAAACACAACTTGTGTCGCCGTCTCGCAACATTTTACACGTTGCTTCATCTGCCAATGGTATATTGTCAATATCTACTACTTCACCAGTTGTTTCCTTGATAAAACGCAGGCAGTCACCAATAACAGTTAAAGTACGTAGACCTAAAAAGTCCATCTTCAGCAGACCAAGACCCTCTACCTCGTCCTTATCATATTGGGTAATAACACCATCCTCACTGCCTAACTGTAAGGGAACATAATCTTTTAAATCTCGCGGAGCTATAATAACACCTGCGGCATGAGTACCTGCATTACGCGGTAGTCCTTCAACGCTTTTAGCTAAATCAATAATCTGCTTTACTTCAGGACGTGTTTCATAAGCTTCTTTTAAATCATTGCTAGAATTTAAAGCTTTATCTAAAGTAATCCCCAGTTCGCGGGGAATCATCTTGGCAATTTCATCGCACACCGCATAACTGATCCCCAAAGCTTTACCAACGTCGCGAACAGCAGCCCGAGCTTGCAAGGTACCAAAGGTAATAATCTGTGCCACACGCTCCTTGCCATAACGACGCACTACATAATCAAGTACCTGATTACGCTTCACGTAGCAGAAGTCCGTATCAATATCAGGCATACTAACACGTTCGGGATTTAAGAAACGTTCAAACAACAGATTGTATTTCAAGGGATCGATATTCGTAATCGCCAGTAAATAAGCCACTAAACTGCCTGCCGCACTACCACGTCCTGGTCCGACAGGAATATCATGACTGCGACAATAGTTGATAAAATCCCAGACAATCAAAAAATAACAGGCATAACCCATCTGATTAATAATTTTCAGCTCAAATTCTAAACGCTCGCGGACTTTATCATCCACTACTTTATAACGTTTAGGCATCGCCGTTTTGCATAAATGACGCAGATAACTTACGGCATCATAGCCCTCAGGTACTGGGAACTCTGGTAAGAGTAAATGACCGAACTCCATGGTCACATGACAACGGTCAGCAATTTTTGCCGTATTCTCTAAAGCTTCCGGTACATCACCAAAAAGCTCCGCCATTTCCTCGTAGCTTTTCAAATAAAAACTATCATTAGGAAAACGCATTCGGTCAGGCTCATCCACAGTGCTGGTGGTCTGAATACATAAAAGAATGTCCTGAGCCTCCGCATCCTCCTTACGCACATAGTGTAAATCGTTAGTAGCAACAAGGCCTACGCCAAATTCTTGTGCCAACTTCTTCAGGCCACGAGCCACCTTATGTTCTTCCGGTAAATCGTGGTCTTGAATTTCTAAGAAATAATTATCCTTCCCGAAAATATCGATATATTCCTGCACACATCTGCGAGCTCCATCCATGTTATCCTGCAAAATCAATACAGGCAGTTCGCCGGCTACGCAGGCACTTAAACAAATAATACCCTCACTATATTGGCGTAATACATCCTTGTCGATACGCGGTTTATAATAAAAACCTTCTATCTGACCTGTGCTGACGATTTTCATCAGATTGTGATAGCCTGTATCATTTTCAGCTAATAAAATCAAATGGAACATACCGCGATTATTTTTCTCGAAATGGGACCCGGTCGTTAAATAAACCTCGCAGCCGATAATCGGCTTAATCCCCTGTTTGGTACATTCCTGATAAAACTCTACTGCACCATACATAACACCATGATCTGTAATCGCCAAGCTGTCCATGCCTAACTCTTTAGCATAAGCAACCAGCTCAGGAATCTTCGACGCACCGTCAAGCAGACTGTATTCTGTATGGACATGTAGATGTGTAAAACGCTTTGTCATAATTACTTACCTCATAATATATAAACAAATAATCGTCGATGACGCTTATGTAAATCTCCCTTAGTTTTTTTCGCTTTCACCCCAGAAAAGACCTGCTAAAAGAAAAATTAAATTGTAAATTAACGCAGGAAACAGGCTGTGGATATGCCAAGACGAAATATGATCCCAAAACAAAGCAGCAAACACACCTGCCCCCATGGAAGCCACACCCATAGAAGCACGGATACGTCCAGGATGCATAATACAGAACGTCAAGGGCAGAAAAATCGCACTACCGCGTAAAGCCATGGAAAGATAATTCCAAGACAAAATCGTAGAATCTAAATGTAAAAAGACAAACACAATGGCCAGACAAGTTACTGTCAAAACTGTAAAACGACTAGCCCATAACAGTGTTGCTGCCCGAGCATTACACCATAGCTTGCGGATAATATCCTGTGAAATTAAAGTGCCTACGCCTAGGGATAGACCTGCAATAGAGCTGAGGGCAGATAAAAGCACACCTGCCAAGCCCATACCACCAAGCCAAGGTGGCAGATACATGGTTAAATACATGGGCAGAGCATCAATAGAATTTATTTCCGGATGATGCAGATGCATGAACATACCGATGACCACTGAGGGCAAGCCCACAGGAATAACTATCAGTGCCGCCACACTGCAACCTACAGTAGCTGTTCTGCTATCCTTAGCACTGAATAGAGCTTGAATATAAGTCTGCGTAGAAATAACACCGATAATCATAGCACCTAAACAGAATAAAGCATCCTCTCTGCCATTACCCATCAAGCTGAACCAATGCTGCTCAGGAAACAATGTATGCATACCGCTAACACCGCCCATATCCTGAAAAGCCCAAAAGCCGCCGACAAAAATAGTAGCAAAGATAACCAGCATCTTCATGATTCCTGCCATACCGCTACCGCTGATGCCGCCAAAGAAAACGAAGCCTGCTGTAATAACTAAAATCAACACAGCCGCTACAGGTAAGGTAACCTGAAATAAGCCTGCTAATAAATGTAAACCTGTCAAAGTACTTGACACGATACTGAAAAAAATGCCTGCGCAGGAGGAAAAAATAGCAATCCAACCAGCCGGCTTACCATAATTTAGCACCAAGAACTCGGCAATGGTCGTCAATTTACTCTGACGCAAAGGCGCTGCATAAAAAAAGGCCATCAGCAAGAGAGCAATACCACTGCCCAAAGTAAACCACCAAGCCGTCAAGCCTAATTTAAAGCCTAGCTGTGCTGTACCGACAGTAGAAGCACCACCTATAATGGTACCGATGATACTGCCTGCTACCATACCTGCTCCTGCACTACGTCCGCCAACATTATAATCATCTGAGGACTTTACCTTGCGAGAAATAATGATTCCTGGAAGCAAAGTAATAAGCAGTGTTATTGCTAAACTCCAAAGATGGGTATTAGAAAGTTCCATATAGCTCAACTCCTGTTTTTTCTTCTATAATTATTATAGAAAACTAGCATTATAATATCCTTATAGTATACCACGAAAGCTGTTTTTAAGAAACCTTTGTTCAAGCTTGGTATTTTATGAAATAAATAATTTAAAGCAAATTATTGCAGAGATGTTTAATATTTTGTATAATTTACGTATACCATTGTATTGATAAATCTATAATTAGTATATGCTTTGATGTTTAATATTTTGTATAATTTACGTATACCATTGTATTGATAAATCTATAATTAGTATATGCTTTTTGGAGGATGAATATGAGCCGTTTAAAAATTGAAACACCGGACCAAGCCCAGCTAACCGTTGAACGCTTGTACAAAGATCTTGAACGTCACATCATCGCCAGCCCTCCGGGACTGTGCCCTGTTGACCTGCAACTTTCTTTCTTGAAAGTATGCCATGCCCAAACCTGCGGTAAATGCGTTCCCTGCCGCGTAGGACTTGCCCAATTACAGAACTTGATGGAAGATGTTCTTGACGGTAAAGCAACTATGAAAACCTTGGATTTAATCCAAGAAACCGCCCAAAACGTTGCTGATAGTGCTGATTGTGCCATCGGCTTTGAAGCAGCCAAAATGGTTCTGGCAGGCTTAGAGGGCTTCCGTGAAGACTATATTAACCATATCAAAAAAGGTAAATGCTCCATCCACGAGCACCACTCCATCCCCTGTGTAGCACTTTGCCCGGCACAAGTAGATATTCCTGGCTATATCGCCTTAGTCGGTGCTGGACGCTATGCCGACGCAGTACGTCTCATCCGTAAGGATAACCCGTTCCCCACTGCTTGCGGTTTGATTTGCGAACATCCTTGTGAAGCACGTTGCCGTCGTAGTATGATTGATGCCCCCATTAATATCCGCGGCTTAAAACGTATGGCAGTTGATAACGCTCCCAGCAACACTGTTCCGGTTCCTGCTAAAGAACCTGCTACTAATAAACGTATCGCTATTATCGGTGGCGGTCCTAGTGGCTTATCCGCAGCTTATTATTTAGAGCTGATGGGTCACCACGCTGTAGTATTTGAAGAAAAGAGTAAACTGGGCGGTATGCTGCGTTATGGTATTCCTTCCTACCGTTTCCCCCGCGAACGTCTGCAAGAGGATTTGGACGCTATTCTCTCCACCGGCGTTGAAGTTCATCTGAACAGCAAAATCGGTAACGGTGAAGGTGAAATTCCTTTTGAAAAATTACGCGAAGAATTTGACGCTGTTTATATCGCTATCGGTGCCCATACTGATAAGAAAATCGGTATCGAGGGCGAAGATTCTAAAGGCGTTGTCAGTGCCGTAGAAATGCTGCGCGACATCGGCGAAGATAAAATGCCCGATTTCACCGGTAAAACCGTTGTCGTTATCGGTGGCGGTAACGTTGCTATGGACTGCACCCGCAGTGCTGTACGCTTAGGTGCCGAAAAAGTTATCATTGCCTATCGTCGTCGTCAAGACGATATGACTGCCCTGCCTGAAGAAATTGAAGGTGCTATTGCCGAAGGTGCAGAGCTATACGGTTTAAAATCTCCCCATCATATCGAAGCAGACGAAAACGGTAATGTAGCTGCCCTGTGGGTAGAACCGCAGATTATCGGTCCTATTGATGCGTGGGGACGTGCTCGTCCGATTCATGCGGACTTAGATTTAGAGCGTATTCCCTGCGATGTTATCATCGTTGCTATCGGACAAGGCATTATGCTGCGTCCTTTTGAAGAAGCAGGTATCAAAATTAAACGCGGAACTATTTCTGCCCTCTCCAGCAGCGAATTGGCTAATAACGAAGGCGTCTTTGCCGGTGGTGACTGCGTAACCGGCCCGGCAACTGTTATCCGTGCTATTGCTGCAGGTAAAGTTGCTGCTGCCAACATCGACGAATATCTTGGCTATGAACATATCATTACCTGTGATGTAGAAATTCCTAATCCCGATATCGATGATAAGAGTCCCTGTGGTCGTATTCAGATGAATAATCATGAAGCAGGTACCCGTAAAAACACCTTTGATCCCATCGAATGCAGCATGACTGTACAAGAAGCATGCCAAGAAGCCGGACGCTGCCTGCGTTGTGATAAATTCGGCTTCAGTACCCTGAAAGGAGGCAGAACCTTAAAATGGTAAATCTGACTATTGACGGCTTAAAAGTTTGCGTACCCGAGGGTACTACTATTATGCAGGCTGCTGCCAGCGTCGGCATTGAAATTCCCCGTCTGTGCTACTTAAAAGATATCAACGAAATCAGTGCTTGCAAAGTATGCGTTGTCGAAGTACAAGGTCGCAACCGTGTTGTTACTTCCTGTACCACTCCTGTTGAAGAGGGACTTGTTGTTTATACTAACTCTCCTAAAGCACGTCGCGTACGCCGCAGCAATGTAGAGCTGATTTTATCCCAGCATGACTGCCTATGTGCCACCTGTGTCCGCAGCGGCAATTGCAGCTTGCAAAAACTTTCCAACGATTTAGGTATTTATGATATTCCTTATGAACGCGATATCGTGGATACTCCCTGGGACCAAAACTTCCCTCTGATTCGCGATTCTAAAAAATGTATTAAATGTATGCGTTGCGTACAAGTCTGCGACAAAATTCAGGACCTGCACGTTTGGGACGTACAAAATACCGGTTCCCGCACCACCGTCGACGTTGCCGGTAATATCACCATCGACGCTGCTAATTGTAGTCTGTGCGGTCAATGTATCACCCACTGCCCCGTCGGTGCACTGAAAGAACGTAACGATGTACCCAAAATTTATGAAGCTTTGGCCGATACTTCTAAAGTAACCGTCGTACAAGTTGCTCCCGCAGTACGTACTGCTTGGGCAGAAGCTTTCAACATTCCTGAAGAACTGGCAACTGAAGGCCGTTTAGTAGCAGCCTTAAAACGTGTCGGCTTCGATTACGTTTTTGATACCAGCTTTGCTGCTGACGTGACCATTATGGAAGAAGCTAGTGAACTTTTAGCACGCATGAGCAATCCCAATGATCACAGCTGGCCCATGTTCACTTCCTGCTGCCCTGGCTGGGTAAGCTATGTTTCTTATAAATATCCCTATTATATTGCCAACCTTTCCACCACTAAATCTCCGCAACAAATTTTTGGTGCTATTGCTAAATCTTATTTTGCCGAGAAAAAAGGTCTCAAGCCGAAAGAAATCTGCTCTATCTCCATCATGCCCTGCGTTTCTAAAAAACGTGAAGCCGAACTCTTTTCCATGCGCAGTTCCGGTACTCATGATGTAGATATTGTCCTCACTACTCGCGAACTGATTCGTCTGCTACGTGCAGAACACATCAACCCCGCTATTTTAGAGGAACAACCATTTGATAACCCTCTTGGTCAAAGCACTGGTGCCGGCGTTATCTTTGGTGCAACTGGTGGTGTTATGGAAGCAGCTTTACGTACTGCCCATTATGCCATCACCGGTCAAGAAGCTACAGCAGAAGCTTTCTCTCCTGTACGTGGTGAAGCAGGCCGCCGTATTGCCGAATTCAAAATCGGTGACAAAACTTTGCGTACCTGTACCGTCAGCGGTTTAGGCAATGCAGGTCGTCTTATTGAAGACATCAAAGCAGGAAAAGTACATTTTGATTTTGTCGAAGTAATGGCTTGCCCCGGTGGCTGTGTCGGTGGCGGTGGTCAACCTATTCACGACGGCGAAGAACGTGCCGCCATGCTTGGCGAAAAGCTTTACAAACTGGATAATAAACGTCCTCTGCGTCAATCTCACAATAATCCTGATGTACAAGTATTGTACAATGAGTATTTAGAAAAACCTTTGAGTGAAAAAGCAGAAAAACTGCTCCATTCCAATCATTTAAAAGAACATAATTATCTGGTGTAAAGTTACTTAATACACAAAAGAAGCTTCTCATAACGAGAAGCTTCTTTTTTTACGTAAAGCAGACCACACCTCTCAGTCACCTTACAGGTGACAGCTCTCCTTACAAGGAAAGCCAGGCAACTACTAATTTCCTTCAGCAAATGTAGTTAATGACACGTTCTCGCGTACTCTACAATAACTATCTCTTCCGCAGTAAATTTGTACCTTTTACTTCCGCTTAACGAGCTTGCCTCTCCTCACGAGGAGAGGTGGCAGTGAGCGTCAGCGAACTGACGGAGAGGTCTTTTTTCGCCGTTCTTCTTTCTACTAGCGAGAGGTCTGCACTCGTCAATAAAAAACTGTAGTAACTTCTTCAGCTACTACAGTCTTTGGCATTTTTATTTTACACTTACAGATTTTTTCCACATTATTGCTGCATAAACAGAACGATGGACGAACATAAAAAGCATGATTTCCATAGGATAGCAGATAATATTCTTGATTAGACGGCTCAAGAAAATCGCTTCGGCCGCTTTATCATAGAAAATCACCAACCATAAGGTATTTAATCCCAGATGAATTAATACTGTTACTAAAAGGAAAGGTTTCCAAGCTTCCTTCCAACCGATTTGCCTCTTTTTGTGAAAAAAATAACCATAAATCCAACCAGTGCAGAAATCAGACAAGGTAAATCCTGGGAAAAAGATACTCAAGCCTAAAACAGCAGTACCGATGAGATTTGCCGCAGCACCGACAAGCGCACCTTTCCATGGTCCATACATAGCACCATATAAGGCAATAGGCACAAAGCCAAAGGTAATGTGAACAAAGGTTGTGTGCAGAGCAAAAACGTAGGTCAAAAGAATAGTCAGACTGACGAACATTCCCCCTAGCACAAGAGCACGAATATCAATTTTTTGCATAAAAATACCTCCTCAATAAATGCGTTGCTGCAAAATTGAGAAGGTGCTGTATCTCATTGATGCAACAGCGGGATGCAGTAACTGTACCGCAAGGCTAAGCTTTTCGTCCGTATGACAACTCCCCGTTCATTCGGCACTTAACGCACAGTCACTTACTCTGTTTTAAAACCAAAGTATAATTCAATTACTTTACCACTATTTTACATTGATGTCAACTGAACCTCCCACGACTAAAGTCACATGGTTCTAAAATTTAAAATTTTATTTACTATAGCTAGTACTTTATTTTTATCGATTTTACTTTAAATATCTTCTACTTCATAGACATAGTGAATTTCAAAGAACCTAGCTTTAGACGTAAGAAAAAACTGCCTTACGGCAGTTTTTCTTAAAAATATTCGTTTATATAAGTTCTACACTTAGGAAAAAGTTCATCCAACAGCTGTAATTTATGCAAAGAAGTAGCTTTTATTTTACCTGCTTCCCACAACTCGGTAGCAGTAAAGGTGCCGAAGTACATTTGCGTAAAGGTCCCCATATCCATGGTGATTTCTTCAGCTTCCATAGTGCTATGTACTTCTACGACTTCCGGAGCAATATCAATTTTAAGCAAGTGGTTATTACGTTCAATAACATTATCAGTCAAAAGCAGAACCACACTACCGTCTACTGCTGTTTTTGGTACTACAAGCTGTGATAAGGCTCTACGAGCATCTAAACAACGTGCCATCATAAATGGTGCTACGCTACCTGTACAACTTTGATCAGCAAAGCTTAAATACGATTTATCCCAAGCTTCTGCCAGCCAAACAAATTCCTTGGCAGAGCTTTGATGTAAAGCAGCATAATGCAATAATCTATTCCGCACCTGTTGATCAGCAGCTAGGAGCTCGATAACAGTAAAAACCTCGTCGGCAACGCTATAGAGCATATACCCCTGTGATTCGCCATCACGATAAACGACTGCACATTGAACCTTTTCCAGCTTATGCACACTTAACAGCTTATTCCATTGGAAAGGCGTACGTTCAGGAACACCGTTATAAGCAGCAGTCAGTTTAGCATACAAGGGAGCCAGCACCGCACTATCCAATGCTATATGTTCAACAGCCAGTCCATCACCATAGGCACCGGGTTGAAGCTGTGCCAGCGGCATCTTATATTGATGACGATAATAACAATAGCTGAACTGATATGGCAGATAAATCCCCGCATAAATAGGCATCAATGTAACGAATGTCATATTCTGTGCCCGTAGCACTTCTAATGCTGTTTCCAGAAGCGGGCGGAACAAATGCTGTCCTCTAGCCTCAGGTGCTGTTGCAACACCGACGATATAAGGAGCAATCTGCTTTACACCACGGATATTCAGCATATAAGGATTGATATGCAACATGGAACGCAGTTTTTCTGTATCGCCGATTTCTTCAAAGGCTCCGATAACCATATTATCCTTGCCACAATATTCATTAAAGTAATATTGAAAAAAAGGTTCATCTTTATGCTCAAAGCAATAATCCCACAAATCCTCGACCTGTGGCATACGCTCTTCGTTAACCATACGATAAATCATAAGACACCTCTTTGATGGTTATTTACCAAAAACTAAATTATATTTTTTCACCATGAATTCAGGATGCAAAGCTTCTTTAGCAGTACGCAGTCCTGGATGACCCATATCCTCCTCACGGTTCAGATAAGTGACATCATTCCAAGCATGAGCCGCAAATTCTTTAGTAATAGCAGTATATAAACCACGCACATCATGACGAGCTTTTTCTACATGGAGCACTGCAGTATCATCATTAATTTTTTTACCAAAACTAAAGGCTTGAATCTTGCCGTCAAAGCGGATAGCACCACCACGCAGTCCCAGCTGCTCAAAGCTGATAAATGCTTCCTGAATAGCGTATTTTTCACACAACAGAGAAGGATCCTCTGCCATATGCTCTTCACACCAGCGTTCGCCAAAGTTTAAGCATTCCATCATATTATCAAAAGTAATCGGTTCGTAAGTAAAATCAGGATGGGCTTTCACAAACGCATTATAATGATTCTTCTGACCATGCAGCTTACGTCCGCTCATATTAGCCAGTTTTTCTCGTAAATAAACATAATCCCAGTTATCGCGATCTTCAATAAACTCTAAACCAGGCATAACACGTTCCAAACGTTCCTTAGTAAAATCATAGATACCGTGCATTTCAAAAGGTTTTCCTTGATGTGCCTCCTGCAGCTCGGCAAACAGCTTAGGCAGATCTTCATCACGACCACCGAAGGGCTGGATATAAAAATCAACATCATTACGTTTTACACGCAAAAGCAGAAAATCATGAGCAACGCACCAAAAAATATGGTAACAATCACGCCAAACAAACAAATTAGAAAAAGCACATTCACTGCCTCTTTGATGAGATTTAGATATATAACTTTCAAACAAAGGCTTTTGTGCCAATGTAACTTCTTTAAATTCTAAAATAAATAAAACCTCCTTGGTATTTCTACCATTTTTGTATACTTTCTTATTATAGCATACTAGTTTACTTCATTTATAAAATTGTTATATTTTTAACATTCTATTCACAAAAACAATAGAAGCGCCTGACACTGCAGACGCTTCTTAAATTTTTACATTATCTTATGAATGGACAGCATAATGCGATATGAAAGCATAACACCAATTACACCCGTGATGAATTGTGGTACACTCATAGCAAAAATTACTGCCCGCTGCACAGATACGCTTGGAATCTGCACAAAGCTTACAATCAACCACGCCGCTACACACATTAACACAGCCTTGCAGGCGGCCGGCATAACAATTGCCAGCTTGCGGTCCCCCCCCAGCCAATAAATCAAAAATATAAAAAGCAAATTACCTACCCAAACTACCGGAATCAAAAACGGTAACAGAATCTGACCTTGCAGATAAGCACTCATAGGCAGCAGCAAACCTAGAAGAAAGGCTGTCGGCAGACCGACTACTTTTAAGGTGAGGATCATCATCATGTGTACCAAAGTACCGATAACAAAGGTTGACAGCAATTGCGGCATGGGCAGCACTATCCTGATGGATTGCAGGACAAGAGCTAAAGCGATGAGCAGCGCTCCCCTAACCATAGCTTTGCTGTGCATTATTTTTTAGGACACTCCTTTGCCACAAATTCCATATATACCTTTTGTAATTGCGGAACTATTTCGCCGACTTTACCTTCATTAACGAAGCTGCGGTCGATTTTAGTAACCGGCATGAATTCACAACGCGGACCGCACAAGAATGCTTCATCAGCCTTCAGTGCGAAATCTTTATCAAAAGCACGCTCGATAACCTGCAAATCCATATCCTTTGCCAGACGTTCCATCAACAGACGACGGGTGATATTTTTATGAATATATTTATTTTCCGGATGAGTCCACAAAATACCATCTTTATAAATAAAGAAGCTTGCTTCGGTGCTTTCAGTAATTTTACCATCACGAACGAACAGAGCATCAAAGAAATTGCCGATAGCTGCTTTTTGTTTAGCCATAACCTCCGGCATTCTATTCAAGGTATTGATATCGCAATGAGCCCAGCGTTCATCAGTTTCAGTAATAACACCTACACCTTTTTCACGTTTAGCAGCTAAAGCTTCTCTATCCACAGGTACAGCATACATAGTAAGCTGTGGAATACTTTGTTCAGGATAATTCAAAGCATAAGGACCACAACCACGAGTAATCTGGGTGTAGATTTCGCATTCCTGCAAACCTATTGCAGCCAGCAGAGCCTCATGGAATTCTACCAATTCTTCAATCATATACACGCCAGGAATCTTCATAGCGATAACAGAATCAAAGAGATTGTTCATATGCGGCAGCAGAGCGAAGCTACGTCCATTGTAAACAGGCACGATTTCAAAAACACCGTCACCAAAATTGTGTCCGCGGTCATTGACATTAATCAAGGCCTCTTCATAAGGCATTACCTCGCCATTGACCAATACTAAATTTTCTTGCTTTTCACTCATAAGCAAATCCTCCATCCCATTCTATTTACAGAGTTCAAAAATATTTTACTTTTTTCCCTACGTAAACTAATAAAAATATTGTATAATAAAGAACAATATTTGAAAATATTATACACCATTTCAGACTGATTTTGCAAAAAAATATACTTAAAAAATCCCTACTATTTTGCCGGGGAATTTTTTATTTTATATAGATTTAGTAATTCATTATCCAAAGGAGCTGTTTTATGAGTCATTTACCTACAATCATCAGCGATTTAGCGATGATCCTGCTAGTTGCAGGCGTAACCACTATTTTATTTAAGAAAATCAATCAACCGCTTGTTTTAGGCTATATCATAGCCGGCTTCATTACAGGCCCCAACTTCTCTTTTTTCCCCACTATTGCAGATAAAGCCAATGTTCAGTCCTGGTCAGAAATCGGCGTTATCTTCCTATTATTTGCCTTAGGCCTGGAATTCAGCTTCTATAAGCTGAAAAGCGTCGGCAGCACAGCCTTTATTGCCACGACTATTATTATAAGTAGTATGCTCTGCGTCGGCTATGGCGTCGGCCATCTTCTAGGTTGGAGCCACATGGATAGTATTTTTCTTGGCGGTATGCTCTCCATGTCCTCTACAGCGATTATCATTAAAGCTTTTGACGATTTGAAATTACGTAGCGAAAGTTTTACTGAAGTCGTTGTCGGCGTGCTGATTGTCGAAGATATTGCCGGTATCGCCATGATGGTTATTCTCTCCACCATCGCCGTAGCCACCTCCGGTATTTCTACCGTCGAACTGCTGCTGAATGTCGGCCGTTTAGTATTCTTCCTCGTTCTCTGGTTCGTTCTGGGTATGTATATTATTCCCAGCTTCTTCAAACGTGCCTCTAAACTGATGAATGATGAAACATTAGTTGTAGCCTCCATCGGCTTATGCTTAGGTATGGTAGTTATCGCTACCAGTCTTGGTTTCTCCTCTGCACTTGGTGCTTTCATCATGGGTTCCCTTATTGCCGAAGCACCTAATGCAGAAAAAATCGAACGTCTTGTCTGCCCGATTAAAGACCTCTTCGGTGCAGTCTTTTTCGTATCTGTAGGTATGATGGTTAATCCGTCCCTTTTAGTGGAATACGCTGTACCCGTCATTGTCTTAGTACTCACCACTATTTTCGGTCAGCTCTTCTTCTCCACCTGTGGCGTTCTTGCCTCCGGTCAAAACCTGCGTACTGCAGTACATTCCGGCTTCAGCTTGACCCAGATCGGCGAATTTTCCTTTATCATTGCTACCTTAGGTATGAGCCTGGGTGTTATCAGCAGTTTCCTGTATCCGATAATCGTTGCTGTTTCCGTTATTACCACTTTTACCACGCCTTTCTTTATTATGAACGCAGAGCCCTGCTACCAGCGTTTAATCAAAATCATGCCCTCTCGTATGCTTTCTTGGATTAATCGCCACACCACTAGCAGCGTCAACAACAGCAAAGATAAGGACTGGAAAAACCTTTTATCCGCCTATGTTCTGCATATGCTGATTTTCTCTACCCTGCTGACGGCTATTGCCATTGCCGCAGATTTGTATCTGCTGCCATATTTGTGTGATACTCTGAACCTGCCCCATGGTCAATATATTACCGCAGGTATCACCCTGCTGATTATGGCACCGATTCTGCGTGCTGTTATGATTAATCGCGATTCCACTTCTGAATTATATGCTACCTTATGGTTCAAGCGTCGTGCTAATCATGTTCCCCTGCTTATCCTACTCTTAGGCAAAGCCATCGTCATTGGTCTTTCCTTGTACTTCGTTTTCAACATTCTCCTAGGTCTGCACGGTCTTTTAGCTTTGGCGGCCATCGGTATCGCAGCTTACTTTATCTCCTCTTCTGATTGGCTTATGAGTGAATATCTGCGTATCGAATCACGTTTCCTAGTCAACCTTAACGAAAAGCATATGCGTAAGCACCGCGAAGCAACTCAACAAGGCTCCGTCCATTACAAATGGTTCGACCAAGAACTGCATTTAGCTGCTTATCAAGTTGCAGATGATTCTCCCGTTATCGGTAAAAATTTCATCCAATTATCCTTCCGTCAAAGCTATGGCTTTAACATTCTTCAAGTAGTTACTGCTGATAAGAAAATCATTGATATGCCCGGTGGTAATTACGTAGTACAAAAAGGCGATATTTTCCTGCTCATCGGTACACCTAAGCAAGGCAGTATTTTTGATGCAGCTATTAAACAATTAAACCTGAAGCTGAATCGTGTTATGGAACCGCGCTCCCTCCGTCAATTTATGTTAGATTACGGTGACAAACATCCGGAGGAGCAATTTATCTCTTTGGCCATAACCATCGACAAGCATTCCCCACTACTGGGAACTTCTCTCAAAGCAGCCAACCTGCGTCATAAATGGAATTGCCTCGTAGTAGGCTTGGAGCGTGGTGCCTTTACCATGACCAATCCTCACGTTTCTCTCGTCTTTGAAGAAAACGACTTGCTGTGGATTCTCGGCAAGCAGGAAATGGTTAACATCCTCGTCAGAGAGCAAATTCTGTAAAAATAACCTTATTACAAAATTACAAAACAATATAGTGCAGTAAAACGAAACCTTCCTTGCAACATCTATTTTAATAGTCATGCTAGGAAGGTTTTCTCTTGCGAGTGTTTATTCACAAAAGCTTTAGCTTACCTAAACAACTTACCCAGTATTTACGAAACTACCACGTAAGCATTGTGTAAAGTCGAATTGCTTACAAATTTACAGAGGCCGGATATATTTTACTCTATCTCAAGAACAAGAAATTCTTGGTAAAAATTATTGCTGGATTTACCGACGATTATTACAACTTCCCGCGTGTTCCGTAGGCGAAACAAAACCTCTGCGTATCCCTCGGTCATGGTGCTTTAAGACCTGTTATTCCTTCTAAAAATTCATAATCGAGGTCACAACGGACTATTTTTCTTATGTTTTCAAGGCGTGCAATTTCATTTTTCAATACGCACAATAAAGCAGACATATCGCCCCCCAAAATACCAATAAGTTTTCTGCTACTTAAAAATTTTCTCTAAATAAAAACTGCACCCGAAAACTACTTCATAGCTTGCGAGTGCAGCTTTACTGCTTTATTTGCTATTTTTATTAACTAAACTTAATCTTTTTTGCGAAATTCGGCTAATTTTAGAAGCTGTAACGCAGGCCTACATTCCATTGCCACGGAGTTTCTACTTCGCCA
>UQWU01000002.1 GCA_900544885.1 uncultured Phascolarctobacterium sp.
AGTGATATATATATTGGTGTATTCCATTATATATTATCTGTACAAAAAATACCCCCTCTGTGTCTAAAATAAGTTTACCACTTCACTCCGGAGCAATTTTGTCGCCGTCTATTACAGGGAGTTCATCAGGACATACAGGAGTAAAGGTGTTTTGGGCATCGATATCAAATGAAGCAATATATTTTTTTTCTGGCAAATTCATCAAACACACTTCTTTCTTTGTAAGATTATGCTTATTTTAGTATAAAATGCTCTTTTTAGCAAATTTTTTAGAAAAAATAATAAAAATTTTAAAATAATTAGCACTCATATATTGACAGTGCTAACAAAAGGTGATATAACATAATCGATGAAGGAAAGAGAAAGTAAGGGGAAGCCCCGAGAATCTTCCGGAGTCAATGAAATCAAATAATACTTGCAGCATCAACATGAAAAAATGCATACTACAAGCTAAACAATTGGAGGAATGACTTATGATGATGCCTAGTGTATTTGGCGAAAGCTTATTTGATGACTTTATGGATTTCCCGTTTGAAAAAGAATTCTTCAGCCATCGTAATCCGTTATGTGGTAAACATGCCCGCAACATTATGAAAACTGATATTAGAGAATTGGATAAATCCTATGAAATGGATATCGACTTACCTGGTTTTAAAAAAGACGATGTCAGTGCTAAACTGGAAAACGGGTATTTGACTATTACCGCTGCAAAAGGATTGGACAAAGACGAAAAGAATGATCAAGGCGTTTATATCCGCCGTGAACGTTATGCAGGTCAATGCTCTAGAACCTTCTATGTTGGCGAAGGTGTAAAACAAGAAGACATCAAGGCTAAATTTGAAGATGGTATTTTGAAAGTTACCGTGCCTAAAGTTGAGCCGAAAAAAGTTGAAGACAAAAAATATATTGCTATTGAAGGCTGATTGTTAATTAAAGTTTAATTCAGTTCATCCTTTCATCTTGACTGCCGAAAAAACAGTAATGTTTTCTCGGCAGTTTTTATGTATAAATTATAGAAATTCTTTAAATCTAGCTTATGAGTTGACAGAAAGGGTGTTATGCAATATTCTATAAACTATGAAGAGTTTAATTTTTATTTTAATTTTATGTATGAATATTGTTGCTGGCTGTGGCAGTGACCATGCGGAAATGGAGCAGGGAAAGTTGCAGGTGACTGCTAGTTTTTATCCTATGGCGGAATTTACTAAGGCTGTAGGTGGTGAGTACGTACAGGTAACTACTTTGGTTCCGGACGGTGCCGAGCCTCATGACTGGGAGCCGTCGCCTCGTGATTTGACACGTTTAGGCAGATCCCATGTTTTCGTTTATAATGGTATGGTAGAACCTTGGGCAGAGCAGGCTTTGGCTGCATTAAGCGAACGTAATATTCTTCCTGTGGAGGCAGGTAATGCTTTATTCGCACGTGCAGGTAAGCAGGACCCGCATGTTTGGCTGAGTCCGAAAAAAGCTATGATAGAGGTGGAACGCATCCGCGATGCTTTATGTCAAGCAGATCCACAGCATGCAGAAGCTTATAGGCAGAATAGTGCGGCTTATTTAGCTAAATTACGTCAATTGGATGCTGATTTGATGGCGGTAGCTGCTAAAGCTCCCAAGAAAGTATTTATTACTGCTCATGCGGCTTTCGGTCATTTAGCAGATGATTATGGACTGCGTCAGCTTAGTGTAGCCGGATTATCGCCAGAGGCAGAGCCTACTCCTGGAGATATGCAGTGCCTAATTGCAATTATTCAAAAAGAGCATGTACGTTATGTATTTTTTGAAACCTTAACGGACCCTAAAATTGCTCGACTTTTAGCACAGGAAACAGGTGCTGAAACTGCTGTTTTAGATCCTTTAGAGGGTTTGGATGATGAGGGCAGAGCCGCATGTCTTGATTATTTAAGCATTATGGAGCGTAATGTACATAATTTAGAAAAAGCTCTGCAGGAATAAAGGAATGAAGTAATGGAAAAAATAAATAATATTATTCAAGTACGTAATTTAGGCTTTGACTATGGTGAAGGATGGGTTTTTCATAAGTTAGATCTAGAGATTGCACAAGGTGATTTTGTGGCAGTTATTGGTGCTAATGGTGCTGGAAAATCTACTTTATTAAAAATGCTAGCCCATGTTATGCCCCCGACTGCAGGAGAAATTGATTATTATGGTCAGCCTATTGAGCGTTTCAAGGATTGGCATAAAATCGGTTATGTACCGCAAAATCCTGCTAAGATGCAACGGGCATTCCCCATTAGTGTAGAAGAGGTCGTGTCCTTAGGCTTATTAGAGCCTGGTCGTTTGTGGCAATGCTTTAATCACGATGAAAAGTCAGCTGTTGAAAAGGTATTAAAAGATTTTAAATTAAATGATTTGCGGCATCGTAAAATAGGTGAATTAAGCGGTGGTCAGCAGCAACGAGTATTTTTGGCTCGTGCGATGGTGCATAGTCCGGAGATTTTATTATTGGATGAACCTGCGACCGGTATTGATACTGCTTCTAAAGCCGCTCTTTATGATATGCTGAAAGATATTAATAGACAACAGGGTGTAACCATTGTTATGATTTCCCATGATTTAGAATTGGCCGCTAAGGCCGCTAAGAGCGCTTTATGTATTGACCATGGTATTTGTTTCCGTGGTGATGTACATGCAGCTTTGCAGCATCATCATAAGCATGGTTATTTTTATAGATGAGGAACTGATAAATGTTAGAAATGTTAGAAATGGAATTTATGCAGCGTGCTTGGCTAGCTGGTCTGATTATGGCGGTAATATGTCCTTTAATCGGTAGCTTTTTAGTGCTGCGTCGACAATCTTTGATTGGTGACGGTTTAGGTCATATTGCTTTCGCCGGTGTTGCCGGTGGTGCTTTATGGGGGTATAGTCCAGTATTGAGTGCTGCTGTAGCCACTGTTTTCGGTGCACTAGCTATTGAACGTGTACGTGTACGCATGAGTGAAGCTGCTGATATGGTTTTGGCTATCTTCTTTTATAGCGGTATGGGCTTAGCGGTTATTTTTACTGGCTTGAATAAAGAAGGCGGTTTCAATTTAGGTAGTATTTTATTCGGTAGTCTGATGACCGTCAGCAGTAAGGATTTAATGATTGTTGCTGCTTTAGGCTTATGTACGATTCTTTTCGTCGTACTTTTTTACCGTCCGTTGCAGTATATTACTTTTGATGAAGTTTCTGCTAAAGTGGCAGGCTTACCTGTTGAACGCTTGAATTTACTTTTAGCTTTGTTGACTGCTTTAACTGTTTCTTTATCCATGCGGATTGTAGGTTTATTGCTTGTTTCTGCAATGATGGTTATTCCGGTAGCTTGTGCACTACAGACAGCACGTAGCTTTGCTGGTACTATTGTACAAAGTATGTTATACGGATTGTTCTCTGTTATTGTCGGCTTAACAGTTTCATATTATGCTAACCTAGCTCCAGGTGGTACTATTGTTTTAACAGGAACATGTTTATTTTTGCTATCTAGTATATGGCAGAAAAAACGTGCAGGTAAACCGATTCCACCTGGCCAATGTCGTTGCCATGTATGTGATGAGGAGGCGCAAGCCGATGATGAGGGCTGATTTACACGTCCACACTACTGCTTCTGATGGAACATGGACACCGCAGGAGTTGATTACGGAAGCACAAAAAATAGGCTTGGGGGCGTTGGCTGTAACTGATCATGATAGTATTGCTAATGTTGCTGAAGCAGGCAGATTAGCTAAAATTGCAGGTATAAAATTTTTGCCTGCTGCTGAAATATGCTCTACTAAAGCTAATCTTTCCTTTCATATTTTAGCGTATGGCATTGATATTACTAATAAGCCGTTATTGGAGCTTTTAAACTATAATGAACAGCTTTTAGCACAAAAAGATGTTGATAGTATCGCTTTATTAGAAAAAGAAGGTTGGCTTGTAAGCAGTAAAGAATTTGCAGCTTATAACTACGATAGACGTCGCGGCGGTTGGCGTGCTCTAGCTTATTTGATTGATAAAGGCTTATGTACAGGTGTGAATGATTTCTTTAAACGCATTTTTACACCTGAGCATGATTTAGGATTTCCAATATTTCCTGCTATCAGTGAAATAATTAAAGTTATTCATGGAGCAGGTGGAGTCGCTTTATGTGCTCATGCTGCCAGCGGTTTTCACGGACCTGGTTTAGAAAAGGTTATGAATTTGCTAGCAGATGAAGCATTTGATGGTTTTGAATGTTATCATTCAGGACATAATGAAGAGGGGACTGCACGACTTTTAGCTCATTGCTGTAAGCATAATTTATTAATCAGCGGTGGCAGTGATTGCCATGGCACTTTTGTTCCTAATAGAAATTTAGGCGAGCCTTATGTGAATACCAATATGCTACGTTTAGGTGGATTACTATAATTTTTTATAGTGATTATTAATAATCAATAGTAGCCTTGCGGAAAAAACATAGTAAAAGTGTAATATATGAATCATAATTTTTTAGTTTAAAAAAATTTTTATGATTTTATTAGAATTTATTTACAAGTATATTAGAGAGTGATATAATTCCTCCATAAACAACAATGGCGTTGTTAAGCAGATGCTTTAGGCCGTTGTTGTTTTTTTGTTTCTAAAGAAAAATTCAATAGTGCTTTTATCGCGTGACCGTTGGCTGCCGTAGATATAAATAAAAAAGGCAGTTCGCAGAAGCGGCCAATTGAGGGGACTTTTGGAGATGCTAAAACAATAAGCACTGCCAGCTGAGGGGCTGGACAGTAGCGTCGCGCGAGCCAATAAAAAAACCAGCTTATCTTTTCAGGTAAGCTGGCTTTTTTATATGTTTTAAACGATTTTACCGCCGCCGACTACTACGTCACCGTCGTACATAACTAAGGACTGACCTTTAGTTATAGCACGTTGCGGTTCATCAAAGATTAACTCTAAGGTATCTGCATCAGGTTGGGTAACAGTAGCCCATTGCTCCTGTTGATGATAACGGATGCGTGCCTTGACACGACGAGGTTCGGTAATTTTATCGCAGTCAATCAAATTGATTTCTTTAGCAATTACTTTAGTACTGAAGAGCTCTTCGTTAGAGCATAAAATAACAGTATTATTTTTGGGGTTAATAGCTTGAACGTACATCGGTGCTGGCAATGCTAAGCCTAAGCCTTTACGTTGGCCTACAGTATAATGGATAATGCCTTTATGACGACCTAAAATATTACCATTAGTATCGATAAAATTGCCCGGCTTAAATTTTTTTCCGGTACGTTTCTCGATAAAAGCAGCGTAGTTACCATCAGGAACGAAGCAAATATCCTGGCTGTCCTGTTTATGGGCAGTAACAAAGTTATGCTTTTCGGCAACCTCGCGTACTTCTGTCTTCGTCATAGCGCCTAAAGGAAATTGTGCGTGCGCTAACTGTTCTTGAGAAAGACTGTAGAGCATGTAACTTTGGTCTTTTTTGGGGTCTACTGCTTTTAATAATAAATAACGTCCTTTAGTTTCGTCATATTTAATACGTGCATAGTGACCTGTAACAACAAAATCACAACCAATTTCTTGTGCTTTTTGGAAAAGCTGACCAAATTTTAAATAACGATTGCAGTCCACGCATGGATTAGGAGTTCTGCCGTTAACATAAGCATCGATAAAACGGTTAATTACTTCTTTACAGAAGGTATCACCGTAATTTAAAACAGTATGTTCCATGCCTAAGCCGGTGCAGATTTTACGTGCATCTTCGATATCGTCGTTATTACAGCATTTACTTTCGCTGCTGAGAGCAATATCTTCTTTGTTAAAAAGTTTCATGGTTACGCCGCTGCAGGAATAGCCCTGCTCCAGCATTAACATTGCAGCAACGCTAGAATCAACGCCGCCGCTCATAGCGATAATAGCTTTCTTGTTCATGTTAAATTCTCCTCTTTGGCTGCATAATGTCTGCAGAGGGTGAAAGCCTCGTGGTTAAAGTAACAGCCTTATAAATATAAATTATATCATAAAATTCTATGTACATCACCGCGGTCACAAACAATTCTATAGCCTGCATTTTGTACATGAATTTTAAGTTGTGCTAATCCTTGTGCGGCTTCATCTCCTGTACATATTTTGCCTTTGTACAATTGGTAAAATTTGCGCACATCAGTGGGGGATAAATTAGGCATGACAACATTGCCTCCTGCCTGTAATCCTAACTCACGTCCTTTGGGGTCAATGGTACCTAAAGCCGTTGTTGACGGTAGCAAAGCATAAGGGAATAATAGGCGTAAGATGGACAGCATACGCAGTGTTTGCTTTAGTGTGCCGCTGGCATAATCCTTAAACGGTGTTTGTTCGTGGGTGATATAAGGACCGATACCAATCATGTCAGGCTGTAGCTTTTGTAAAAAGCGTAGATCCTGTAAAAGGTTTTCTGCTGTTTGCCATGGTGAACCGACCATAAAACCGCTACCAACCTGATAACCAATATCCTTTAAATCAAATAAACAACGCTTGCGGTTTTCAAGGCTCATTTGTGACGGATGAAGTTTTTGGTAATGAGTGTTATCGGCAGTTTCGTGACGCAATAAATAACGGTTCGCTCCGGCATCAAAATAAGCCTGATAGCTTGCGCGGCTTTTTTCGCCTATGGATAGAGTAATGGCACAATCAGGATGTTGATTGCGTATTGCTTCTACTAGTTCGCAGATTTTAGCATCAGTAAAATATGGGTCTTCTCCTCCTTGAAGGACAAAGGTACGGAAGCCCAACTGATAACCTTCTTGGCAGCATGACAAAATTTGTGCTTTGTTTAGCCGATATCGATGAGCTGTTGTATTTCCTGTACGAATACCACAGTAATAGCAATTGTTTTTGCAGAAATTGGTAAATTCGATTAAACCGCGGATATAAACAGTATCACCATAATATTGACGCCGAATATTGTCGGCAGCCTGAGCAAGTAAAGCATTTGTGTTATCTTCTGGTGCTTTGATAATTGTCAAAAGCGCAGCATTATCAGCATTATGATATTGAGTTAGTTTTTCAATAATTTCTGCAACGTTGCTCATAGATACCTCCAGATAAAAATCATATTTAAATTATATGATATGATTATGCCTGCGTCAAATGGTCTTCTTTTGATAAATTTGTGGTGCTTTTAGACGAAAAAATCCCTGTGACTATGATAGTCGCAGGGATTGTTGCATAAGCTTATTTTTCTACTAAAGCCATGCCAGCTTCTAAAGCTTTTTTATTAGCTTCTTCAGTTCCTTTAGGAACACGGTTTAAAACAGCTTGGGTAATAGCTTCTTTGGATACGCATTTGGTCAGTGCTACAACTGCACCTAAAGCAACAATATTAGCAAATAATGTTTTGCCGCAAACTGTATTAGCAGTATGGGTTATTGGCAGATCTACACGTTTACTGTAAGTTCCAGGTACTTCATGTACGAATAAGGTATCGGTAATAACTGTAGTGCTGGCATCACAGTCAGCGGTATATTTATTAGCTGCTTCCTGGCTCATAACCAGTAAAGTGTTCGGGCAGATTACACGACCGAAATGAATAGGTTCATCAGAAATGATGGCTTCTGCTTTAGAGGAGCCGCCACGAGCTTCGGGACCATAGGATTGAGATTGAACAGCCAGCTTGTCATCTAAGAGGGCAGCTTCAGCTAAAATAATGCCGGCTGTGATCAGACCTTGGCCACCGGTGCCGGAAAAACGAAAGCTTTGTCTCATGATTATTTTCCCTCCTGTGCGCGTTTGATTAATTCATCATAAGCTGCGGTATATTCTTGAACGTCGTTATTTTCATAAAGAATACCGATGGGGAATTTGCCAGCAGCAATAGCTTCAGCTTTTTTATCTTCATCCATTCTGTCCCAAACAGCTTTAAGAACACCATGGTCACGTTGCCAAGCCATCATATCAGCAGGTCCGCCCATTTTATTTTGGCGACCAAAGGAAATCGGGCAGGCACTGACAACTTCGATAATGGAGAAGCCTTTGTGTGCAATACCTTTAGCAATAGCATCGACGAGCTGCGGAACATGGAAAGTTGTGCCGCGTGCAACGAAGGTAGCACCGGCAGCTTGTGCCAGAGCTAGCAGATTGAAACTTGGTTCAATAGTATTATACGGAGCGGTGGTTGCCTTAGAGCCGATAGGAGTCATCGGAGAATATTGACCACCAGTCATACCATAGATGCTGTTGTTATAAACAACTAAGGTTAAATCGATATTGCGGCGTGCAGCATGGATTAAATGATTGCCGCCGATTGCGGTGCAGTCACCGTCGCCGCTGCAAACGATAACATTCAAATTAGGATTACCCATTTTTACGCCAGTTGCAATAGGCAGTGCACGGCCATGCAAGGTATTGGCAGTGTTGAAATCAAGATAGCCGGAAGCACGGCTGGAACAACCGATACCGCTGATTACAGCAACATCGTCTTTTGCCAGACCCTGCTTATCAATAGCTTTTACAATTGCACCGGTGATAATACCATTACCGCAGCCGGGACACCAGATATGAGGCAGACGACCCGGACGGAAATATTTATTAATTAAATCTTCCATTACACTCATTCTATAATTCTCCTCTCATCTGATTAGGCCATAGCCTTTTTGATTTCAGCTAAAAGCTGAGCAGGAGTAGCAGATTCATTGTCATATTTAGCATAGAGGCTTACAGGAACTTTGCCGGCTACTGCACGTTCTACTTCCAGAACATATTGGCCACAGTTAAGCTCGTGTACCAAGATGCCTTTAACCTTACTTGCTAATTCTTGCATTTGTTTTTCAGCAAAAGGCCAGATAGTGATAGGACGTACAAAACCTACTTTTAAACCTTCAGCACGAGCCATATCAACTGCTTCATATGCAGTACGGGCAGCACCGCCGAAAGCTACAACAGCAAATTCAGCATCTTCCATTTTATAGTTTTCAACTTGAACGATATCGTCAAGGTTATCTTCTAATTTAGTGCGCAAACGATCTTGAGCAGTTTTAGTAGCTGCACCAGTACCTTTGGGGAAACCTGTTTCATCGTGAATAAGGCCGGTTACATGCCAACGATAACCACTGCCGAAAGGAGCCATCGCCGGAACTTTAGAGCCCTCGTCACAGCCATAAGCCAAGTAGTCTTCAGGAGTACATTCTGGTTGTTTGCGTTCTGCTTGCGGAATATCATCATAATTATCTGGTAATTCGATTTTTTCACGCATATGGCCAATGATTTCATCCATGAGGAGAATAACTGGGCAACGATATTTTTCAGATAAGGCAACTGCACGCAAAGTTAAATCGAAACATTCCGGAACACTGGATGGAGAAACAGTAATCAGCCAGTGATCGCCGTGAGTACCCCAACGTGTTTGCATAACTTCACCTTGAGCTGGGGAGGTTGGTTGACCGGTAGCAGGACCAACACGTTGAACATCAACGATAACACAAGGGATTTCAGCGGAGCAAGCTAAGCCCAACATTTCTTGTTTCAAAGAAAAACCAGGGCCGCTAGTAGCAGTCATTGCTTTTTTGCCTGCCATAGATGCGCCGATAACAGTACCTAAACCAGCAATTTCATCTTCAGTTTGCATAAATTTACCGCCAACTTGAGGCAGGCGAAGTGCTAATTGTTCGGCAATTTCGGTGGAAGGGGTGATTGGATAACCACCGTAGAATTTTACACCAGCGGCAATCGCACCCTCAACAACTGCTTGGTTACCTTGTAACAGCAGAATTCTTGACATAGGGACTTCACTCCTTTATTTATCTACAAAGATAGCATAATCAGGGCAACGCATTTCACATTGTCCGCAGTTAATACAATTTTCTTCAGCAACGGCTTCGACCTTGCCTATTTCGCTGACTGCGAGAACTTTTTTCGGACAGAAAGCTGCACAAATACCGCAGCCTTTACAGCGCTCAGTAACTATTTTTAAGCTCATATGGTGACCTCCTTATGAATCCTTATAATTTGAACAAAGCATATTGTTTGCTTTGCATATATTATAACAAAAATGTAGAATAATAGTATGACATTTTAGCTAAATTTATTTTATTTATAGCTGGCATTTGTGTTTTTTATAAGATATAATAAAAAGTACTAATATGAACAGTTTTACAAGAACGGAGGAATTAAGGTGAAAATAGACGGGTCTCTTCCCAAGGATCAACGTATCTTGGCAGCTGCAGAAATTATTTTTTCTATGTATGGATATGAAAAAGCAACATTAGATCAGATTATTGCTTTAGCTGATGTGGGTAAAGGTACTGTTTATAAGTATTTTGGTAATAAAGAGCAGCTTTTTTATAAGTTGGTTATAGATCGGAACAATAATTTTGTTAATAATCTGCGTCTTGCTGTAGCTGGTGCTGAGAATTTGGAGCAAAAATTATTAGCATACTTTAAAGAAATGGTGACTTTTTATTATGAGAATAGTACGCTGTGGCAGATTATTTGCTTTGAAATGCTTGGCGCAAGCAATACTTGTCGTGTAGTAAAAAAAGATGGTAGCTATAAAGTTGTGCCACGTTATGGACAAATAGAGATTTCCGAAGATTTAAAGGAACGCATCTTACGTTATCATGCTCTTTTGAAAGAAGAATATGTTATTTTAGAAAATATCGTGGCGGACGCTATAAAAAATGGTGTGATGAAGCACAATAGCGATACAGAAATTTCAAGCAAATATTTATTTTTTGGTGTAGCGATGAGCATTTTTAATCCTACACAATCTTTAAAAGATAAAATGCCCGTTAATGAGGCTGCAGAAATTATCGTAGATCGTTTTTTATATGGCGAAAGTGCTTTGCCTAGACCGAAAGAGATATTTTAAAATGAAGAAAGGCAGAAAAATTTTCTCGTAATCAAGAGAAGATGTTTCTGCCTTTTATGTTTATTCGAAAGGAGTATGTTATGCAAGAGAAAAAATGGACGATGAATGTTGATTTCAATGTTCCGATAGACTTTCCTGTACCTGATGATGTGCAAGAGTTAATGAATAGATTAGAACATCTTTTCTTAAACATTGAATTGCCTTCACGTCAGTTTACTTTATATGGTGCAGGTAAGGATACAGATAGTTATTTCTTTTATGAATGTGAATTTCGTTTACGTCGAGATGAATTAGGCGAGAGAATTTTTTGAACATATACAAAAAGGAGATATGACGGAGGAACAAAGAGATATTTTGCGGCTTAGATATTATCCTGATTTTGCATAAACTATTCAATAATGCGCCTTTCCAAAGTCATAAGGTAATCTTGACGATTTTGTTCTGATAAATAACTAGTCATATCATTTTGATAAATAGGGCCTGTTGTTGGAGCGATATCTTTTAATTCTTCATAAAACTTTTTATATTCCTGACGTAGATTAGCATAGGAACTACGCACATATTTTTTCGCATAGCGTCCGGAAGGGCGGATATGTAGATATTTGCTGCGGACAGCACGACGGATACGAGAAGATAAATAGGTCGTTTTAAAAGTTTCTTTTTCCACACTATCAGTACTGACGATTTCGCCTGTAGTAAAATCATCATAATAATTGTGCTCATAAACATATTCAAAATGTTTGCTGAGGGTTTCAAAAGCGGTTTTATCATCGGTACTAGTAACTTTATCACTTAAAATAAAGTACATTTCGTCGCAGTATTCGATTTTTATAGTGTCTTCTTCAATTTCTAGTGAAGCTTCTGCTAATTTCAAAGTATTTTGTAACAAGCGACGACGACGTGTGAGCAATTTTATTTCATGATTAAGTTTTTTATCTTTTTCTTTCAACATGGCTACAAAATTTTCTGTATCACGATGTTTGATGTATTCCCCGATTTCATCAAGGGATAAGCCTACTTCTTTTAGAGTAGCAATCAGGTCAAACATGTACATCTGATTTAAGGAATAATAGCGATAGCCATTGCTGGAAACTTGTGCTGGTTTGAGAATTCCGATGTCATCATAATGGAATAAAGTATCTTTAGTTGTATTGCATAATTTAGCGAATGCACCGCTTTTAAATAATTTTTGGGCCATAAATGCCTCCTTTTTACCCCCTTGACTATGGTGTTACACTATAGTTTATCATAATATTAGAGATGAAATATGCTCTAATATTGAAAGGGTGACTTTTTATGAAAAACGTGTATATGTTATTGGGTGCCATTATTTTAGAGATTTTTGGCACGTGTCTGACGAAATTTTTGTTAATGAAAGATTTAGCCGGAACTCATTTGGTAATGCCTATTTTCTTACTTTGCTCTTACTATTGCCTTAGTAAAGCAATCCGTACAATTCCTATCAGCATTGCTTATGCAGCTTGGGAAGGCTTGGGCTTAATCCTGACTACCATTGTTGCTTGCTGCTTCTTCCATGAACATATGCCGATGGCAAAAATCATCGCTTTTGTTCTGATTATCGGCGGTTTGGTTATGCTGGAACAAGGTACTTCTGTTGCGGTTGCGAAAGGCGGTGAGGTACATGGACACTAAGCTAGTCGCACTGTTTTTTATAGCTCTGGCTGTAGTAATGGATGTTTTAGCAAATATATGCATTAAAAAATCTTGCGGTTTGAAAAACAAGAAATATGCAGTACTTTCCGTACTTTTGATTATCGGCTTCTGTTTCTCTATTACTGAAGCTATTCGTCGTATGGATCTAAGCATAGCCTATGCAATGTTTGGTGCGTTGGGCCTGATTTCCACAACTATCGTAGATAAATTGCTGTTTGGGTTAAGAATCGGCGGCTTGGGTATAGCCGGTATGATTTCTGTTGTGGGCGGAATAGTTATGATGAAACTCGCTTAAAGAAGAAGGAGGAGTGACTTATCTTCTGGGAATTTAAATTAATCGACAAAGATGATAAAAACCTGCTGTTGCAATTAAGTATGATTGCTGACAGCAGGTTTTTTTGTTTACCTTGTTTAGTCTTCAATATAAGCGGCAGTAATGATACCGGTATAATAAATATGCCAATCATTATTGCTGTACCAACGGTCTGTTAAAGGTTGGTCAAGACGTTCTCCGTTCATCGTATGTATATCCACGATACGGCATTCTAGATGTAAGCCACAACCTTGAATGATAGGTGCAGCTACTGTTTTACCAGGAAGAGTAATGAGTTTTGCTTCTTGGAATTTGTTTAAATCGCGGCCTGATTTTGTACCGCAGATTTTCATTGCTTCGGCAAAATCACCTTTTATAGGAAGACTGACGGTAAAAACAGGATTACTGTCTATTAATTCTTTTGTATATCGGCTTTGACGAACCATGACGGTGAATACTGGATGACCCCACATGAAACCAAGGCTGCCCCAGCCGATAGCCATAGTATTTTCTTTATTATTAGCAGAAGTATTTAGAAAAGCACCTTTGGCAAGTGTTTTTAAAATTTCTTCACTATGCTCAAAAACATTAATATCTTGCATAACAAAATCCTCCTTATTTGCAATAAAGTATGGGCAATATCCAATATAATATTATAATACTTTCTATAAGAATTGATAGAATATTATTGCAAGAAAAAGTAAAATTTTATTAAATTTTTATGATATTCAATTATCGGATTTGCAGAAGAAAATAAAGATTATTACACATACAAGCATCAGTACAGGATAGTACAGATACGGCAGAATATCTAGCGGTGTCAATTTAGTGAGTGCTGCGGCAGATAGCAGTTGAGCACCATAAGGTAAAAGACCTTGACCAACAGAAGCGAAAATATCCAATAAAGAAGCAGTGCGTTTAGCGGAAATTTTATAGGTTTCAGAAATTTTCTTAGCTAAAGGTCCTGCTAATACGATTGCGATGGTATTATTAGCAGTAGCGATGTCCATCATTAAAGCCAGGGAGCCGATGCCGACTTGAGCACCTTTGACACCGCCAACGTGACTTTGTACAGTATTTAAAATCCAAGCAAAACCACCATTTAAACGCACTAAAGCAGAAATACAGGATGCTAAAATAGCGATAATAGCAATTTCATACATTGCACTCAGGCCGGAACTGGTGAGTGTTAAAATTTTGCTGCTAGCAAAACTACCGGTATATAAGCCTACAAAGATGGAAATGATAGTACCACCGCCGAGAAGAGCAAATACGTTGACGCCTGCTAAAGCACCGATGAGGATTAAAAGATAAGGTACTACTTGAATAAAATTATAATCTAAATTAGCTGCATTATGATAAGAACTGCCACTGCCGATAAAATAGAAAATTGCTGCAGTAATAATAGCGGCCGGCAGGACAATAGCAAAGTTAGCTTTAAATTTATCTTTCATTTCGCAGCCTTGAGTACGAACTGCTGCGATAGTAGTATCAGAAATCATGGAAAGGTTATCACCGAACATAGCACCGCAGACAACCGCACCGATGCACAAAGCCATTTCGTAGCCGGTTTTTTGGCTGATGTCTACTGCAATAGGTGCTAAAGCTGCAATAGTACCACAGGAAGTACCCATGGAGATGGAAATAAAGCAGCCCATCAAGAATAAACCCATAACTGCTAAATGAACAGGGATAAACGAAAGAGCAAAATTTACAGTACTGGTTACGCCACCTGCTGCACTGACAACAGCGGAGAAAATGCCTGCTAACAGGTAGATAATACACATGGTAATGATATTTACATCACCTGCACCACTAGCAGCTACATAAAGCTTTTGTTCAAAAGTATATTTTTTATTTTGCAGCAATGCTACGATTAATGCTAATAAGAAGGCTAGAGTGGTAGGCATTAAATAGAAATCACCGGTCAATAAGCCACTGCCAACAAACAAAATAATAAATACTGCAATTGGAAGCAGAGCCATAATGCTTTTTTCGTCCTCATGCTTTAATAGTTTTTCCATTGTTATATATTCCCCTTAAAATTAAATTTTTACTCTCCTTGAAGAATGGACAGAAGTTCTTCTACAAGCGAGCTTTAATACTAGTCTTTAATATCATATCAAATTTTTTACGGTTTGCCTATTAGTTTCTGAAAATTAAGTCATAGATATGTCAAATTTTAGATAATTGAAAGAATGGAGGCTGCTTCTTCACAAAACTAATAATAGACAGAAATATACATGCTCATCATGAATGAGGTTAGGAAAGACGGTGTAAGGGGTAGAGCAAATAGACTAATATACATTTTAGCAATTATCTACAAGCAATATTAGAGGGTAAACATACCTTTTTTCGTATTAATGTGATATAATAAAACAGGTTATTTATAAAATTAATAATTAATGTTTATAGGATGGTGAAAAAATGAAAGTATCTGCTGAAGACGTTAAGCACATCGCACAACTTTCTCGTTTAACCGTTCCCGAATCCGAAATGGAACTTTTCACGGAACAGTTTAACCAGATTCTTAACTATGCCGATATTCTTGAAAAACTTGATACCACCGGTATCGAACCTACACCGTATGTATTGCCCGTTAGCAACGTACTGCGCGAAGATGAAGTAAAAGAAGGCCTTTCTCATGAGGACGCTTTGTTGAACGCTCCTGCTGTTCATAACGATGGCTTCAAAGTACCGCGTGTAATTGAGTAAGAAGGAGGCATTACTGTGGAACTGTATAAACTTACTGCACACGAGCTTCATGACAAGCTTGTAAATAAAGAAGTAAGCTCCGTCGAATTGACTAATGCTTTATATGAGCGTATCGACGCAGTTGAAGACAAGGTAAATGCTTATGTTACCTTAGATAAAGAAAATGCTTTGGCACAGGCTGCTAAAGTTGATGCTAAAATCGCTGCAGGCGAAGAAATTGCTCCGCTGGCCGGCGTTCCTGGTGCAATTAAAGATAATATTTCTACTAAAGGTCTGCGTACAACTTGCTCCTCTAAAATGTTGAGCAATATGACCCCGATTTATGATGCACATGTTATCAAAAATCTGCGTGCAGATGAAACTATTTTCTTGGGAAAAACCAACATGGATGAATTCGCTATGGGTTCTACTACCACCACATCTTACTTCGGTGCTACTCATAACCCTTGGAATCTGGACCGTGTTCCCGGTGGTTCTTCTGGCGGTAGTGCTGCTGCAATTGCTGCAGGTGAAGCTATCTGGACTTTGGGCAGTGATACAGGCGGTTCTATCCGTCAACCGGCATCCTTCAACGGCTGTGTTGGTATTAAACCGACATATGGCCGTGTATCCCGTTATGGTTGCGTAGCATTCGCATCTTCTCTGGACCAAATCGGACCTATCACTAAAGACGTGACTGACGCTGCTTTGGTTTTGAATACTATTTGCGGTAAAGATGAAATGGACTCCACCTCTCTGGATGTTGAAGTACCTGATTTCACCAAAGCTTTAGTTGCTGATGTCAAAGGTTTACGCATTGGTTTGCCGAAAGAATATTTTGGCGAAGGCATCGATCCTAAGGTTAAAGCTGAAATCAACAAAGCTGTCAAAAAATATGAAGAATTAGGTGCAGAAATTGTTGAAGTTTCTCTGCCTCATACTGAATATGCAGTAATTACTTACTATATCATTGCTCCGGCTGAAGCATCTGCAAACTTGGCTCGTTATGACGGTGTTCGTTATGGCTATCGTAATAAAGAAGCTCTGTCTGCTCCGGAAATGACTACTCTGAGCCGTACTGAAGGCTTCGGCTTGGAAGTTCGTCGTCGTATCATGCTCGGCACTTATGTATTGAGCAGTGGTTACTATGATGCTTACTATAATAAAGCAATGCAAGTACGTACTCTGATTCGTCGTGACTTCGATGCTGCTTTCGAAAAATGTGACGTACTGCTGACTCCGACTTCTCCGGTTCCTGCATACGCTATCGATGGTAAAATGGATCCTTTGACTATGTACATGCTGGACGTAACTACTATTCCTGTAAATATGGCTGGTCTGCCGGGTATCTCCATTCCTTGCGGTTTTGCTGATGACGGTATGCCTATCGGTATGCAATTAATCGGTAAAGTTTTGGATGAAGCAACCATTCTGCGTGCTGCTTATACCTTTGAACAAGCAACCGAATATCATAAAGTATTCGCACCGCTGGGAGGTAACAAATAATGACTAAATACATTACTGTTATCGGCTTGGAAGTCCATGCCGAATTAAAAACTAAAACTAAAGCATTCTGCAGCTGCTCCACTGCTTTCGGTAGCACTCCTAACACTCATGTATGCCCTGTTTGTTTGGGTATGCCCGGTGCTCTGCCGGTTTTGAATAAAAAAGTAGTTGATTTTGCTATTAAAGCTGGTTTGGCTCTGAATTGCGATATTCAAAAATACAATAAATTCGACCGTAAAAACTATTTCTACCCTGACTTGGCTAAAAATTATCAAATTTCCCAATTTGATAAACCTATTTGCTTAGGCGGCCATATTGATATCAAATTAAGCAACGGCGAAGGTAAACGCATTGGTATTACTCGTATCCACATGGAAGAAGACGCAGGTAAACTGAATCATAGCGGTGCAACTATCAATACCTCTGATTCTTCTGCAGTTGACTATAACCGTGCTGGCGTACCTCTGATTGAAATTGTTTCTGAACCTGATATGCGTAGTGCTGAAGAAGCTCGTGCCTACATGGAAAACCTGAAAGCTATTCTGGAATATACTGATGTATGCGACTGCAAAATGCAAGAAGGCAGCTTGCGTTGTGATGCTAACATTTCCATTATGCCTGAAGGGGCTAAAGAATTCGGTACTCGTGCAGAAATTAAAAACTTGAACTCCTTCCGTGCACTGGAACGTGCTATCAATTATGAAGTTGAACGTCAAAAAGAAGTAATTGAAGATGGCGGTCACGTTGTACAAGAAACCCGTACTTGGGATGAAGCTAATGGCGTAACTTTGTCCATGCGTTCTAAAGAAGAAGCACATGATTATCGTTACTTCCCTGAACCGGATTTGGTTCCTGTACAATTAGATGATGCTTGGATTGAACGCATCCGTGAAACTTTGCCGGAATTGCCTGCTCAACGTCAAGAACGTCTGATGAAAGAACATGGTCTGCCTGAATATGATGCATCTCAAATCGTTTCCAGCAAAGCTATGGCTGAATATTTTGATGAAGCAGTTAAAAATGCTAAAGACAGCAAAGCGGTATCTAACTGGATGCTGGGCGATGTTTCCGCTTACATGAATAATGAAGGCATTACTATCGCTGAATTCAAAGTAACTCCGGCTCATTTGGCTGAATTGGTTAACCTGATTAAAGATGGTGTCCTGTCTAGCAAACTGGCTAAGAAAGTTTTTGCTGAAATGGTTAAAGAAGATGAAGCTCCAAAAGCATTGGTTAAAAAACTTGGCTTAGAACAAGTAAGTGATGAAGGCGCTATTTTGAAGCTTGTTGAAGAAACCTTGGCTGAAAATCCGCAATCCGTTGCCGATTATAAAGCAGGTAAAGATAAAGCTATCGGCTTCTTAGTTGGTCAAATCATGAAAAAATCTCGTGGTAAAGCTAACCCGGGCATGGTTACCAAAATGCTGAAAGAAAAAATGCAATAAGCATTAAATAATAGCTATTAGAGGCTATAAAAAGCAGCACAGCTTTTCCGAAGTGTAGTATTATCTGCTACATGGAGGCTGTGCTGCTTTGTTTTTAGTATGATGTATACTTTAAGGCTTTCACAAACTTTTCGTTTGCCATTTTCCTGTTTTTGCCGTATGCTAATAATATAGACGAAATTTATTCACAGAATGAAAAGTGAGGTTACTATGGCAGATTATATTTTAGGTGCGGTTTTAGTAGTACTGTTTATTTTGGCTGCTCGTAGTTACTTTGGTAAAAAGTATAGCGGCGACGGTTGCTGCAATGGTTGTAGTGGATGTGCTCATGCCAAACAGTGCGGTATGGAGGGTAAAAGAAAAGGTTGACAAAGTTGGGTATAAGTTATATGCTAATACCATAGCTTTTGATTATAGCAATTTAAATTGCTAAACAACTGAAGGTAAAATCTGACGCCGCAGCAACGAAGTTTTGCCTGCGGCTTAATTTTTTCATTATTTTTAGGCAGGGAGGTTTATTCTGTGCATATTCAAAGAGGTGCTTGGGCCGAAATCAATCTTGATGCGATTGCCCACAATGTACAGACTGCGAAGGCGAATTTGAAACCTACCACTAAGCTTTGTGCTGTTGTAAAGGCTGATGCCTATGGACATGGTGCTGTGCGTGTAGCACAAGAAGCAGCACGCAATGGCGCGGATTTCTTTGCTGTTGCGTTATTACAGGAAGGTGTCAAATTACGTGATGCCGGTATTGACCAACCGATTTTAGTTTTGGGTTCTTTGTTGCCCGAAGTAGCAGAAATTTGTGTACGCTATGATATCAGTCACGCAGTATTTGATGAAGATCGTTTATATGCTTTAAATGAGGCAGCCTTAAAACTGCATAAAAAAGCTAAAATACATATTAAAATTGATACAGGTATGCATCGCATCGGTGTTCATGTACGTGATGCAGGTAAATTTGCTAAATTAGCAGCATCCTTACCCGGTATTTATGTCGAAGGTGCTTTTTCGCACTTTGCTACTGCTGATGCTGATGATAAACAATATGCAGCCTATCAGTTTGCACGCTTTCAAGAAGCTTTACGTCTGATTGAAGCAGAAGGAATTCACATTCCTATCCGTCATATTGCTAATAGTGCAGCATTGACAGAGTTACAAGAGTATCAATTGGATATGGTGCGTCAGGGCATTACCTTATATGGTCTGCATCCTGCACATATGATTGATTGTTACAAAGACTTTGAGCCGGTTATGACCGTTAAAACTCAGGTTTCTTTTGTAAAAAAACTGCCTGCCGGTGAAACCATCGGTTATGGCAGAACATATACTTTACAGCGTCCCAGTGTGATTGCTACTGTACCTATCGGTTATGCTGATGGTGTCAGTCGTCGGTTGTCTAACCGTGGTTATATGATTATCAACGGTATGCATGCACCGATTGTCGGCAAGGTCTGCATGGATCAGATAATGCTGGATGTAACGGATATTCCTGATGTAAAATTAGGAACAGAGGTTATTGTTTTTGGTGGGCATGAGCTGCCAATGGAGCTGGTCGCTGAATGGGCGGACACTATTTGCTATGAAATAATCTGCAATGTAAGTCCGCGTGTACCGCGTGAATACGTACGCGGTAATTAACAACGCTTTCCCTTATTTTATGACTGCTGGACGCATTCCTTAGCGAACAGCAGTCCTTTTTTTATTACATGGTGAACAAAGAAAAACTGCTGTCAGAGTTAATCTGACAGCAGTTTTCGTGTTACTTTGTATTATTCGTTAGCAAAAGGTATCTTTATAGCGTTGTTGACATTGATTGATAATTTCTTTAGCACGGTCAACATCATGAGCTTCTTCTAAAGCAGTGCTTTTACCTTCAAGAGTTTTATATACAGAGAAGAAGTGTATCATTTCATCTGTTATATGTTGGGGTAGTTCACTAATGGATTTATAGGAATTATACATAGGATCACCGAAAGGAATAGCGATGATTTTTTCATCCATATCGCCATTATCGGACATGATGATAACACCAATGGGATAGCAGCGCATTAAAGTCATAGGAACAACATCTTCAGAACATAATACTAGAACATCTAAAGGGTCATTATCTGCTGCATAAGTACGGGGAATAAAACCGTAGTTAGCTGGATAGTGAGTAGATGTGAATAAAACACGGTCCATTTTTAATAAGCCTGTTTCTTTATCTAGTTCATATTTAACTTTGCAGCCTTTAGGAATTTCAATAACTGCGACGAAATCGTCAGGTGAAATACGTTTAGGATCAATATCATGCCAAATATTCATAGTTAAATCCTCCTGATAATATTTTTTCTCCTCGTATAATAATCATAAGTCATGAATTTAGCAATGTCAAATTATAAAAAAGGATTTATAGGGTGTACATTATATGTCACATATTATTAACTTGACTTTCCTTAAGGAGAGAAGTATATAATAATAGAGAATGAATTTTTTTGGAGGGATAATTATGAGTAAAAATGTGTTAGTGATTTCTGCTAGTTTTCGTGATGTAAGTAATTCCGATACTTTAGCTAAAGCTTTTATGAAAGGTGCTGTAGCGGCGGGACATAAAGCAGAAAAAATCATTTTGTCCGAGCATGAAATTCATTTCTGTATGGGTTGCGGATATTGTACTAATACAGGAATGTGCGTACAAAATGATGATGTCGCAGAAATTTTAGAGAAGATGTTAGCTGCTGATGTAATTGTTTTTGCATTGCCGGTATATTTTTATTCTATGCCTGGACAATTAAAAACATTAATTGATAGAACTGTACCTGTATATACAAAACTGAAGAATAAAGATTTTTATTATATATTAACTGCTGCTGATACTGAAAAAGAGCATTTAGCTCCTGTTGTGACTGCATTACGTGGCTTTAGTGAAATGTGCTTAGAAAAATGTAATGAACGTGGTATTCTCTATGCGACCGGTTTGTGGAAGGCAGGAGAGGCAGAAAATAGTCAATATATGCAGGATGCATATGATATGGGTAATAAAATTTAATAGTTTAGATATAAAAAACTCCCAAAGTTTTTAGCTTTGGGAGTTTCGCTTTTTTAGAATCCTGGGGTAATGCTACCTTGAAATTTATCAGCAATGAATTTTTTGTTCTCATCAGATTGATAAATTGTTTGTAACTTTTTCAGACGCGGGTCATTAACATTAGCTTTGGTAGTAACGAAGATGTTAACAAAAGGATTATCATCTCGTTCTAGTAGCAAAGAATCCTTGCTTGGATTCAAATTGGCAATTAAAGCATAGTTCGCATTAATAACAGCTAAGTCTAAATCAGGCATTGCCTTGGGAATAGAAGCTGCATCCAGTTCACGAATAGTATAATTTTTAGGATTTTTAGTAATATCGGCAATAGTGGCGTTGATATTATTCTTATCTTTTAGTTCGATTAAACCTTTGTCCGCTAACATTAAAAGCGCACGAGCACCGTTGGATGGGTCGTTGGGAATAGCAATGATACCGCCATCTGGAACGTCAGCAATATTTTTATATTTAGTAGAATAGATTGCCATAGGGAAATTTACTGTTTTAAAAACTTCTACTAAAGTAAATTTTGGCTCTTTTTCTAAAGTTGCTGCTAAATAAGGTGCGTGCTGCATACTATTGGCAAAGAGTTCTCCTTCATTTAAGGAGACATTCGGTGATACGAAATCAGAGAATTCAACAACATCTACTTGCAGTCCTTGCTGTTCGGCTAGTTTTTTGACATTGTCCATGATTTCGGCGTGTGGTCCGGCAGTAACACCGATTTTTATCGGGGCGTTAGGATCGGTAGCCTTGCTTTCTGTCTTCTCGTTGCTACCACAGCCCATGGCACCTAAAGTAAAAAGGCAGATTGATAAAGTTAAAAAAAGCTTGGTTAAGTTTTTCATATAGTTCCCCCTAAATAAAATAGTAAAATATTGAATTAGTATAAAGGTATATTATAATTTATTTTTATTTAATTTTTTAGACGCATAGTCGCCTAAGGATTGCATTACCTGTACCATGACGATTAAAACAATAACGGTAGCAATCATAACATCCATTTGGAAACGTTGATAACCATAGCGAATGGCTAAGTCACCTAAACCGCCACCGCCTAATGTACCTGCCATAGCAGAATAGCCGATTAAGCTGATGATAGCTAATGTTACACCTAAAACAATGGAATGCAGTGATTCGGGAAGCAGAACTTTAGTAATAATCTGCATCGGGCTAGCACCCATAGCTTGTGCAGCTTCGATAATGCCTGGGTTGATTTCCAGTAAGGAGGATTCAATAATACGGGCAATAAAAGGTGCTGCGGAAATAGTCAAAGGAACGATGGCTGCAGTAGTGCCGATAGAAGAGCCGACAATCATCCGTGTCAATGGAATAATAGCCACCATTAAAATAATAAACGGTGTGGAACGGGTTGCATTGACAATGGCACCTAAAATACTGTTCAGAGGTTTGTTAGGCAGAATATGGTCTTTGCGGGTAACTGTCAGGATGACGCCTAAAGGGACGCCGATAACTGTAGAAAGCACTGTGGAGGCAATAACCATGTAACAGGTTTCCCAGAAAGATTTTAATAAAAGATCAAGCATCTCAGGACTCATAGCCGATTACCTCCGTTTTCAGATTTTGTTTGTGCAAGTATTCTAAGGCGTTAGCAATACCATCTTTAGTACCACAAATTTCAACAATTAATGTACCGAAGGAAACATCTTTTAATTGGTCGATATTGCCATAAAGGATGCTGATATCAACATCAAAATGTTTAACTAAGCCAGAGATAATCGGTTCTCCGGCCGAAGAACCGATGAAAGAAATGCGGGCAATTAACTTACTGCCGTCAGTATAGTTTTCACGAAGGTTTTTATTTTTAACCATTTTGGGGATTTCGGCATTGATAACACTTTTGGTAAATTCTTTAGTTGTAGGATGTTGCGGATTGGTGAAGACATCTACCATAGGGCCTTCTTCGATAATATTACCTGCTTCTATAACTGCAACGCGATCACAGATTGTTTTAACAACTTCCATTTGGTGAGTAATCATCACTATAGTAAGATTTAGTTTTTTATTAATGTCCTGCAAAAGTTCAAGGATAGATTTAGTTGTTTGCGGATCTAAGGCAGAGGTTGCTTCATCACACAGCAATACCTTCGGATTGCTGGCAAGTGCACGGGCAATGCCTACACGTTGCTTTTGACCACCGGAGAGCTGGCTGGGATAGTAGTTAGCACGGCTTTCTAATTGTACCAACTCTAATAAAGGGCGTACACGCTTTTCTATTTCAGCCTTGCTTAAGCCTTGGATTTCCAAAGGGAAAGCAATATTATCATAAACGGTACGACTAGTCAGCAGGTTAAAGTGTTGGAAAATCATACCGATGCTTTGACGTGTTTTACGCAGTTGTGCGTCGTTCATAGCAGTAAGTTCTTCACCATCAACAAATACTTGTCCTGCTGTCGGTCTTTCAAGCATATTGATGCAGCGTACTAAGGTGGATTTACCTGCACCTGACAGACCGATAATACCAAAAATTTCACCGGCTTTAATGCTCAGATTGGTTGTGTTGAGTGCATGAATATCACCGGCTTTACTGTAGTAGGTTTTTTCTACATTTACTAGTTCTATCATACTAAAAGTCCTTTCTTGTGCGGATTTTGACCAAGCTTAATAAGAAATTCATTATTATAATTTGTGAGAGTGCGTTTTTGCTAAAAAAAAATCCTTCACCGTACAGTGAAGGATATATCTTGCGTATAGTATATCTTCATCTGCCGGATATTGTTCCGATGGAATTGGCACCGTTCGCAGAAGCGTGGTTGCCGTAGCGTCATAGGGCCATTCCCTCAGCTACTCTTGATGAAATTTCTATTAAGTTTAATGAAATTATTATACATTTATTTAGCATTGTTGTCAACAAAAAAATAGGTGCAAAAAGCTTTTCAAGAGAATAAATAAAGTATAAAAAATTCTTGACTTTCATAAGATAAAATATTAAAGTGTTTTTAGATAAGTTGATTTATAACTTCTTATTATATATACATACAAACTTACTACATATCGGAGGCTAAAAATGTCTGCAAATCTTCATGACCATTTAACTGACCAATTATTTAAAGCTGTTTTGAGCTTAAAGGACCAAGAGCAATGTTATAGATTTTTTGAGGATATCTGTACTATTAGTGAGCTTAAAGCTTTGGCACAACGCTTGGAAGTGGCACGTATGCTTGATGAGGGTTGTATTTATGAAACCATAGTAGAAAAAACCGGTGCCAGCACTGCAACCATTTCCCGTGTTAAACGTTGCCTTGTTTATGGTGCAGATGGCTATCGCTCTGTTTTAGGCGTATTAGAAAATGATAATGATAAGAATACAGAAGCTGATGAAAAAGCGATGAAAAAATAAGCTTTTTATTGAACATTAGGGAGAGGAAGAATTATAATGAAAGATTTTTTTGTGCGTGAATGTCTTAAAAATCAAAATGATTATACAGTGGCAACTGTGAATGCGGATATTATTCTCAATGCTAATGAAAGTAACTATCCTCTGCCCGAAGAACTGGCGGAGAAGATGAGTAAAATTGCTGCTAATTTTCCGTTTCATAGATATCCGCCTGTAAAAGCAGAAAACTTATGCGAGGTTATTGCGGAAGACTTGGATGTGGATCCTGAATGTATCCGTATCAGTAATGGTTCCAGTGATTTATTGGAGAAAGCGTGCTATGTATTCGGTGGAGAAGGAAGTAAAATTGCTATTCCGTATCCGTCCTTTGCTATGTACGGTGAATATGTGGGCTTAAGTGGTAGCGAGCCTTGCTATTATTCGCTAAACAATGAAGGTTTTATCGATGCAGATACTGTTATTGAGTTGTGCTTGCAGGAAAAGCCGTCTTTATTGATTATTTGTAATCCTAATAATCCGACTGGTAACTATAATTCTTTAGCTGTTATTGAAAAAATTATTTCTAGTGTCGAATGCCCGGTAATTTTGGACGAGGCATATATGGAGTTTGCAGACGGTAAGGAAATGCCTCCTAATGATATGCGTCCTTTGCATAAGCTGTGGCTGGTAGCAGGCTCGGCATTGAGCCTGTTAGGCAGATATAGTAATTTTATTGTGTTACGCACTTTTTCTAAAGCTTATGGTTTAGCAGGACTACGTTGCGGTTATGGGGCAGGGTCCTTGTTTTTGATGCGTCATTTGGGTAAAGCCATATTGCCATATCATGTTAATGCGTTTACTTTGTATATGGCAAAAATGGTTTATGAAAATAAAGAGCTGTATAAGGGACGTATTAAGACTATTGATGAAGAACGAGATAAATTAGCGGCTTATTGCCGTAAGATGGGCTTTTATGTTTATCCTTCTTCAGCTAATTTCTTATTATTAAAGGCTGAGGGATTATTAATGGAGCATATGGCGGCCAAATATGCTGCTGATTATGATGAAAGTATCGAGCAGCAGGAAGCCAGTGGTAAATTATTAGTAAGATATTTATTAGAAAACGGTATTTTAGTTAGTGATTTTTCGGCACATCCTGCTTTACAGGGGTGTGTACGTATTACTATCGGCGTACCGGAGGAAAATAAACAGCTGTTGAATCGCATCACCGAATTATGCGTTGCATTGGAATGATACAGTTTTCCATGTAAATAATGACACAATAAAATGGGGTTTACAGTTCTGTGCAACACCATTTTATTTTTTTACATACAAAAGTGTAAGAATATAGTATAATGAGTTCATTCACATTTTCATAGAGTAAGTATTTAGCAAATAAAGATAAATATTGCAGGAAGAGAGGATTTTTATGGACGAACAGAAGAAACAGATACCACAGCTTATTGAAGTAGAACCGATGCAGGATGGCTATCGCTGGGTAGCGATTACGGCAATGCTTCTGGCTATCGGTATTATTTTACATACAGTAAGCCCTAATGTGGGTGGTGTTACTCCTAACTGGACAATTGCCATGTATGCGATTGTTATTAATTTGACCAGACTTAAATTAAAGCAGGCTATCGGTATAGGATTTATTGCAGGTCTGACTTTGGTACCGACTTCTAAATCTGCGTTTCCCTTGGGTAATGTTATTAGTGAAATGTTTGGTGCAACCATCTGCTATTTACTGGTAGAGGCGATGTTCAAGGCTAAAATTGGTGAATGGAAGCTGCGTCCGTTTATTACAGGCTTTGTGGCTACTGTAACCAGTGGTGCTTTGTTTACCTATATTTTAAAGGTAGTTTTAGGTTTACCGTTGCATGTGTGGGTTTATGCAATGTTGCCCGTAGTAGCGATTATCGGATTGCTGAACGGCTTGATTACGTTCTTCCTTTATGCACCTGTGCGTAAATTATTTTATTTCCAGGAGGATGAAAAGTAATGGAGCAAGTTATTGAATTAGAAAATTTTTATTTTGCATATAAAAAATCTGATTTAGTATTGCAAGATATTAGTTTAAAGGTAAAAAAAGGTAGCTTTACTATTATTACAGGACCTAGTGGTGCCGGTAAAACAACTTTATGTAAGGCAATGACGGGAATTGTTCCTTTTTATGTCGGCGGACGTTATAGTGGTGACGTAAAGCTGAATGGCGAAACAACTAAAGGCAAACGTGTTGCGGATATTGCTATGCGTGTAGGTTTTATCATGGAAGACTATGAAAGCCAGATGGTTTCTCTGACCGCTGGAGAGGAAATCGCTTTTACACTCTTAAATCATGGTTTTGCTCAGGAAGAAATTGCTGAACGTACCAGCCGTGCCTTAGAGGATGTGGGCTTGCCTGATCGTGAAAGCTATCAATTAGATGAGTTAAGTGGTGGGCAACGTCAACGTTTGCTGTTGGCGGCTACTTTAGCTGTGCACCCGGAAATCATTGTTTTGGATGAGCCTGTATCAGCTATGGATCCTGATGGTGCGCAGACTCTATATAAATTGGTCTATGACATTCATCAACGTTATGGTACTACTATTGTAGTAGTTGAACATCGTACAGATTTTTTGTTGCCCTATGTTACAGATATGATAGTTCTAAAAGATGGTGAATTAGTAGCTTCTGACACTTTTGAAGCGGCAGCACCGAAGATGTATGAGGATACATCCTTGCGTCCTCTATTACCTACATTATGGCAGATTAAATTAGGTTTGCAGGAAAAGCTGGGCTTGGATTTAGGCGATTGGCGTAGTGAAAATGATGCTTTGGCTGATTTTAAAACCTTTAATCTTGGTGCTATTGAAGGAGGTAACGCATAATGTTAGAAGCAAAAAATGTTAATTTTGCGTATATGCGTGGACAGCCTGTTATTAATGATTTAGATTGCTGCATCAAAGATGGAGAATTTGTTGCTCTTTTAGGTCATAATGGTAGTGGTAAGACGACTTTAAGTCGTTTGTTTATGGCTTTATGTCATCCACGCAGTGGTCAGATTTTAATTGATGGTGAGGATATTGTTAAGTGTGAGCCTGCTGATTTGGCAGATAAAATCGGTTACGTTTTCCAAAATCCTGATTTACAGATTTTAGAAGATACGGTTTTTGATGAAGTTGCTTATGGACCACGTGCTAAAAAGTTGACTGAGGAAACTATTCGTCGTCAAACTTTAGAAGCCTTAGATGCTATGGGAATGCTGAACTTACAAGGAGAATATCCGCGCCTGTTATCTTTCGGTCAGAAACGTCGCTTGGGTGTAGCTGCAGCTTTAGCTTTAAATCCACGCATTTTAATTTTAGATGAAATTACTAATGGTCAAGATGCTTTGGAAAAAGAGCGCATGATGGAATATTTAAAGGCTATTAACGAGCAGCGTGGTATTACTATAGTTTTAATTTCTCATGATATGGATATAGTGCGTCGCTTTGCAAAACGTGTTTTAGTATTGCATCGTGGTAATAAAGTTTTTGATGATACGCCTAAGACTTTGTTTAACGGTGAATATCCTGTGGAACGTTGGGGGTTATGCCATCCTACAGTATCTTCCTTATCAGCAGCATTAGGTATTGATGCAGTTACTCCTGCAGAATTTGTGGCTGCTGTGGAGAGAAAGGGAGGGAAATAATGCGTTTAACAGCTTTTACTCAAATTATTGTGACGTTAGCAATTACTGCATGGGTTTTTATTTTACCTGTGGAAGCAGTAGCAACCATTTTAGTTTTAGAATTAGCCCTATTACTATATATTAAGCATGATCGTATGACTATGGCTGCTATAGGTGGCTTAGCTGTTTTTACCGGGATGATGATTTTATTGCAATTATTATTTGCAACTCCATTAGAAACAGCCTTGATAGGCGGTCTACGCATGTTAGTAATGACCATGGCTTTTTTATGCCTTTTGGCGGCTACGCGTATTCAGGATATTGCCAAAGCTTTAGTAGATCGTTTTCATTTACCTTGTGAATATGCTTTTATGCTTACTACTGCGTTACGTTTTGTGCCTAATTTCCTAACAGATAGTGCAATTACTTTAGATGCGCAAAGTTGCCGTGGTTACTCTAATCGTGGCAATGTTATCAAGCGTTTTTTAGCATATTTAGTAGTCATTCGTCCGTTGGTTATGCGTGCTGTTGCTAAATCAGAAACTTTGGCACTGTCTATGGAGTTGAAAGGCTTTGGTAGTAATACTTATAAAAATATGCGTCCTGAACCTTTAAAGGTATCGGATATTTTTGTTCTTATTTTAGTTATTGTTCTTAGCTTCTACCCTTTTTGGAAAGATTTTTTAAAATGATTTTAGAAAACGAAAAAAGCGTCTGCTGTTTAGCAGACGCTTTCTTGTTATTTAGAGAAGAAAGGATATGTATTGTTTAAGCTACTTTAGTAGCTGTAACTTCTTGTGCTTGTTTTTGAGCACGCATTTCTTGTTTATGATGTTTTTTATGACCATGATTATATTTTTTCGGAGTATTAGCACGGATTGCAGCACGTTGTTCCGGAGTCATTTGCTGCATTTTTTCATGGCGTGCTTGACGGGCTGCCATATCTTCTTTTAAGAAGTTTTCTACTTCAACACGTTGTTCCGGAGTAAGTTTGGCCATGGTTTCTTTGGCACGTTGGTCGTGGCGTGCTTGTCTTTCCATCATTTCTTTGTGACGTTGCTTCATATTTTCGATGAAGGCTTGTTTTTGCTCCGGAGTCATATCTTTAGTCATGACTGTAAAAATTTCTTGTCCAGCTGCTTTACGTTGCTCCGGAGTCATATCTTTCCATTGGCCACGGTATTTATCAACAACTTTACGCTGCTCTGGAGTCAATTTCAAGTTTTTGTGATGACGCATGCCGGGTTGCGGGCATGGTTTATTGTCTTTTGCGGGACAAACTGTATTATCTTCGTTTAAAATAGCATTGACACGTTCTTTCATAGTCGGAGCCGGTGCGTTTTCAACTGCGGGAGCAGCAAAAGCTTGTGCAGAAAGTGCGGTTAACATGGTACCGATAATAAGAGCTCTTTTGAAATTCAACATATTATTTCACTCCTTTGATATTTCAGCATTGATTTTAACTTTGCTTATATCATACATGAGAGGTATGGCTTTTGTGTGTCAAAATAATAAAAAAAGGACAAAATATTTGTCATATTTTCACCACATTTTTCGCTTAGTATATAATATAATAAAGTAAGCAAGAAATGTTTTGAACATAGACGAAAGGGGCTTGAAATTATGAAAACGATTTTGATTGCCGATGATAATAAACAGATTACCATGATTTTGTCCAGCTATGTAAAAAAAGAGGGATGGGAGCCGCTCGTTGCTTTAGATGGTAACGAAGCTTTAGAACTTTTTGAAGCACATAAAAATGAAATCGTTGCTGTTTTATTAGATGTAATGATGCCAGGTGTTGATGGATTTGAAGTATGCCGACGTTTGCGCAAAACATCCATGGTTCCTATTATTATGATTACTGCTCGTGGTGAAGATTATGATAAAATCATGGGTTTGGATATAGGTGCAGATGATTATGTTATTAAGCCGTTTTCTGCCAGTGAGGTGATGGCACGTATTAGAGCAGTGTTACGTCGCTTGAATATGCAGGAGCCGGAATCTAAGAATACCTTGACTTATGGTAATCTTTTTATCAATATCGATAAATATGAAGTTCAGATTGATGGTGCTGATGTGCCTTTGACAAAAAAAGAAATCGAATTATTATGGACTTTGGCTAAAAATAATACTAAAGTTTTCAGTCGTGATAATTTGTTAGACAGTATATGGGGTTGTGATTATTTTGGTGATAGTCGTACTGTAGATTCGCATATCAAAAGATTACGTGCGAAAGTAGATAAGTATGAACATTCTACTTGGGAAATCAAGACTATTTGGGGTGTCGGTTATCGCTTTGAGGTAAAGTAGGATGAAAAACCGTATTGCCGTTAAGTTAATGTTCTATTTTTCAAGTGTTTTATTAATTTTTGCGTTATTGATAGGTGGTTTATTTTACCAATTATTTAAGCAACATACTATTGAGATAAAAAAACAATCTATGATTGTGCAGTCGCAAAAAATTGCTGCCGTTATTAGTGATAACATGCACTTTTTAGAAAAACGTTATGGCGACGGGATTTCTAATAGTAGGTTTATCAAGTATTTAGATAATGTTTCACGGGATATGGTTTGGGTAGTAGATAGTGAGCGTAATCTTAATGTTAATAAAGAGCGGATGCGGGAGCAAATGCGTAAACATCATGATAAAGGTATAAGGATGCCTAATCAGCCTCGCAATGCTAAAGATGCTTATAATAAACTGCCGGAACATATCAAAGACAAAGTTGAGCAAGGTTTTAAAGGTGAACGCTTTATTATCGAAGAGTATAATTCTTGGTTAAATGAATTTATGATTACTGTGGGTGAACCTGTATATGATGAGCATGGAGAGGTTAAAGCAGTATTATTATTACATTCTCCTGTACAAGGACTACACGATGCTGTGTGGTCGGGATTAAGAATATTAATGTTGAGCGTTTTAGCAGCTTTGGTTTTAGGATTGTTTTTAAGTATTATTTTAAGCTGGCGTTTTACGAAACCTTTGAATTTGATGAACGACAATGCAGCGTTATTGGCAGAACGTAATTATAGTGTACGTAATAATATTACTCAAAAAGATGAAATAGGTGCCTTAGCACAAACGTTAGATGTTTTGGCAGAACGCTTGCAATTAGCAGATGAAGAAAGCCAGAAGCTAGAAAAGCTGCGTCGCGAATTTATTGCTAATATTTCGCATGAGCTGCGGACACCTGTAACGGTAATTCGAGGTAGCTTGGAAGCATTGCGAGATGGTGTGATAACGGAAAAAGAAGAAGTAAATGAATTCCACGAGCAGATGTATAAGGAAAGCATTTTCTTGCAGCGTCTGATAAATGATTTATTGGATTTATCCCGTTTACAGAATACTGATTTCCCTATCGAAAAAAGTGCGCTTAATTTCTGTGATGTAGTTCAGGATGCTGTACGTGGTTCACGTCGCATAGGTATGGAAAAACATATCCAGGTTAAAGCAGATTTGGATGCAGATTTATACATGTTAGATGGCGACTATGGTAGATTAAGGCAGATGTTGATGATTTTCCTGCATAACAGTATTAAATTCTCTCCTGAGGGCGGAGAAATTATGTTGCACTTAAAGTCAGGCTGGCTACAGATTATTGACCATGGCTGTGGCATGAATGCAGAAGAGTTACCACATGCTTTTGACAGATTTTACAAAGCACGTAATGAGCATAATAAAACAGGCAGTGGCTTAGGCTTGGCCATTGCTAAACAGATTGCTCTGCGTCATGATATGGGATTAAGTGTTGAAAGTGAAAAAGGCAAGGGGACAACGATTAATATTATTTTGCCGCCTGCATTAACTGCAGAAGAATTGGCGAAAATGGAGGAACAGCATGATTAAGATGAATTATGGTTGTGCAGGTTTAGTTGCTGTAATTAGTGGCGGCACGTCCGGTATTGGCTTGGCCGTAGCCGAAAAATTATTATTAGATGGTGCAGAGGTATATCTTTTAGGAAGAAATAAGCAAAAAGGTACCGATGCAGTAAAATCTTTAAAGGAAAAAACACAGCAGGAAGCATTTTATCTTCAATGTGATGTTACTAATACTGTTGCCTGCCAAAAGGCAGTAGCTGCAATTGATAAGAATATTAATATCTTAATCAATAGTGCAGGCGTATACCTTGAGGAACGCTTGGAAAACATGACGGATGATAGTTATGCAGCAATTATGGATACTAATGTTAAGGGAACTTTGTTTTTAACTAAGGCTGTAATGCCGCACCTATATAATGGAGGTAGTATTGTGAATATTGCTTCTGATGCCGGCGTCAGTGGTAATTATGGCTGTCCGTTATATTGTGCAAGCAAGGGTGCAATAGTTTCTTTGACAAGAGCGTTGGCTTTGGATATGGCTCCGTCTGTACGTGTGAACTGTGTCTGCCCTGCAGACGTAGATACTCCGCTTTTAGCTAGACAGTTAGTGGATGCTGATGGTGGCTATACTTTGGCAGATATGGCTTCTGCATATCCTATGGGACGTATTGCCCGTGCAGAGGAAATTGCTCATGTTATTTGTAGTGTGGTATCTCCACAAAATAGTTTTATGACAGGCTCCATTATTGTTGTTGATGGCGGATTGACAGCCAATTAAGAGTTTTTCGAATCAAGATAAAGTATATTTATTTTCAGCAGAATATAAGAGTATGTTATAATAAAAAATACGAAGAGGAGGTTATTAGAAATGAACAATAATACACCTATAGGTGTGCTGGATTCCGGCGTAGGCGGCTTATCCGTTTTAAAATGTCTGCACCAAATGCTTCCCCATGAAGATTTTATCTATGTTGGTGATACTGCTCGTACTCCTTATGGTATTCGTTCAGAACAAGAGATTAGGACTTTCGTAGCAGAAATTATAGATTGGTTAGCTGGGCAGGGAGTAAAACAGGTAGTTATTGCCTGCAATACCTTGACCATGTTAGGCGTGGATTCCTTAAAGGGAAATCATAAATTTCCGATTGTAGGGATGTCCAAGGGTGAGCATTTACTTCTAGAAATAAGTAAAAAGAAAAAAATAGGTGTTTTTGCTACTCCGTTTACTATTAGCACCGAGGCTCATAAAAAAGCTATTTTAGCAGTAGATAATACTGCTGAGGTTTATCCGATTGCCTGTCCTAAATTTGTCCCGTTGATTGAAGGCCAGCAATTTGACAGTAGTGCTTTGACGGAAGCTATTGCTGAATATGCTGCACCGTTAAAGGAAGCAGGTATTGATGCGTTAATCTTATCCTGCACACATTATCCGTTCATAAAAAAACAGATTGAAAAGGAATTCGGTGATGCTGTTACTGTTGTAGACCCTGCAGAGGCTACTAGTAAAAATGCTATTGCTGAATTAAAAAAGGACAATTTATTAAAGGAAGCAGGACAAGGCAAAGTTACCGTCTGCTGCACTGCTGATTTAGAGCGTGTAAAATCTTTAAGTGGGCGAATGCTGCCTGTAGAAGAATGCGAATTTAAAGTAATAACTCTGAGGAATAAATAATTAAAAATTAAGGCAGGAAAATTTTCTTTTTTGTCAAATCTTATAAAGTATATAAGAGCATGAGAAGGCTCTTATATACTTGTTTTTTTGTTAATGGGAATTATCTCCTATAAGTCATTTGCTTGAAGCAATCTTAATGCTAATTGTTTGAGGCACTATGTTGTTATAGTAGTGTTCCAAAGTTAACTAAAATATTATAAAGAAAGGTGGTAGCTGTGGAAAAGCAGGGAGTATTGAACAACAAAAATATTGTAGGTTCGACTATGGTTCATAAGCTGTGCATGGCATTGGTGCTCTTTGGATTTTGGATGGCTCTTTCCGGCAGAACGGAAACAAAATTTGTCGTTTATGGAATTATTACCGCATTAGTAACAACGCATATTACTTATCCTTTGTTGTTAGTGCCTAATAAAGATGGAAGTAAACGCTATTTTGTCTTTGGTGCGTCCATACCTAAGTTCATCGTATATTTTCTGTGGCTGATGTGGCAGCTGGTATTGGCTAACATTGACGTGTTATTAGCGACAACTTCCCAAGAGCTGGAAATCGATCCTAAAGTAGTACGCTTCTATTTTAAAGTTGATAATCCTATGGCCTCTGTAATGCTTGCAAACTCCATTACGCTGACCCCGGGTACAGTAACTTTGAATGTTACTGATGATGGTCTGTACGAAATCCACGCTTTGACCAAAGGAGCTGCAGAAGGCGTTCTTGATGGTTCTATGCAGAAAAAGGTAGCTGATTTGTACGGTGAAAAATTTGATTTTGCTGTAGTGGAGAGTGAGGAATGATTATGAATGTTATTTTTTATATTTTAATGATTTCCATAATCTTTGTTATCGGCACTATGCTGCAGCGTCTTTTTAACGGCCCCACTATTTTTGACAGAATGAACGGCTTGGGTGTTATTGGTGCCGACACTATTTTACTGTTAGTTTTGTTCGGATATATTGACGGTCGTCCGGATATGTATGTAGATATTGCAATTTCTTATGCATTTCTCGGATTTATCGGTTCTGTAATTGTGGCAAAATTTCTGGGAGGGAAGAAGATATGATTGAGAGCTTTGGATTTAACTCCCTCAGAGAAGTTATAGCAGCAATTTTTATGTTAGGTGGTTTGGTGTTCTTTATCGGTTCTGCAATCGGTATGTTGCGCCTGCCTGACTTTTATAGCAGAATACATGCTTCCGGCAATAGTGAGACCTTGGGTTGTACCCTTTCTTTTATCGGTTTGATTATTTATGAGGGCCCGACTCTTACTGCTGTGAAAATGGCGTTTGCTTTTTTGATTGTATTTATGGCCAATCCTATCGGCTCCCATATTTTAAGCAAGGCTGCTTATAAATCAGGACATCCGGTATGGACTTTGAAAACTAAGGGTGCAAGAAAGTTGGTAGGCTTAGATAAGCATGATACCAGTGCTGATGAACCTTTGGGCAATCTGACGAAAAAGGAGGAATAATAAATGCAGATTTATATTATTGAGGCTGTGTTATTGCTCTTTTTGATTCTGATTACCTGCGCAGTTATTTTCTGTAAGGACATTCTGAGTGCGGCAATTATTTATAGCGGTTTCAGCTTCTGTGCTGTATTGCTGTATTTGATGATGGGTTCTCCGGACGTTGCGTTCACAGAAGCTGTTATCGGTACGATCTCTACAATCTTTTTTGTAGCTTCTTTGAAAAAAATCGACAGGTGGTGTAAATAATGCGTGGATTAGTAGCTGTAATTCTGGCCGTTATGACAGGCATGTTTTGTTCAGTAGTAACGTATTTACCTGAAATTGGTGATGCTAATACTGCACCTAACCAGCATGTTACTCCGACTTATATCTCTCGTAGTGCAGAGGATACGGGTTCTCCTAATATCGTAACCGGCGTCATCATTGACTATAGAGGTTTCGATACAATGTGGGAAACTTCCGTAATGTTTCTGGCAGGTCTGACCACAGTATTGGTTCTGACTAGTAATCCTGTGGGACGTCGTCCTGAGGAAGAGCCGGAAGATCCTGAGGAAGGAGAGATTATCAAATGAAAGAACCATTTGGTGGTATTATCCTCAATGTCGCCTTCCGTATGTTAATACCATTTACTATTGTTTACGGTGTCTATGTATTGTGCTTAGGCGAGTTTTCTCCTGGCGGCGGTTTCCAGGCAGGTGCCCTGTTGGCGGTTGGTGTTTTACTGGCAAGATTGATTTTAGGCTTTGATACTAAATTCAATGTTTTAGGTAAGACTTCCGTTGTTTTAGCAGGTGTCGGTACTTTTTTGTATGCCTTTACAGGTTGGCTGACTTTGCTTGGCGGTGCTGACTTCTTCCTGAACTATGATTATATGCCGCTGCATATGGAGCCGAAGTATGAAATGCATGCTACAGGTATTTTCCTGATTGAAATTGGTGTTGCTATCTGTGTTATGATGACAATTATCAATTTGTTAGACGCAATCGTGAAAAGGGGTGAAGATGATGGAAGTGTTAAATGAGTTTTTAAAAACAAAAGGCATCTACTCTTTAGTCATGATACTCTTTTTCTTAGGTGTCTACGGTATGGTTTTGAGTAAAAACTATATGAAAAAATTAATGGCAATGAACGTTATGCAGGTTGCCGTAATTTATTTCTATCTTTGCTTTGCACAAAAAGACGGTGCGATGATTCCTATTCAAAATGGTGTCACCACTGATCCTGCTGCATATATTAACCCGCTTCCTCATGGCCTGATGCTGACGGCAATCGTTGTTAGCTTAGGTACAACAGGTGTAGCTATTGCTCTTTTAATGCGTATTAAAGAGATTTATGGTTCTGTTGAAGAGGTAGAGGTTCTGAGGAGGGCAAGTAAATGACTCAGCATGCTCCTGTCCTTATTGTACTTCTGCCGCTTACAGCATCACTTCTATGTATGCTGTTCAGCAGAATTAAAAGAACTTTAGGTTCTTGGATTGTTATGGCATCCATTGTCGGTGCCTTTATTAACGCCTGCATCGTACTGCACAGAGTAATTTCCAGTGGTGGCCAGACATGGCATTACTGGATGGGTGGTTGGGCTCCACCAATCGGTATCGAGTTTGCTCTGGATCCGTTAAATAGTATTTTAGCAGTTCTGGTAACGTTTATTTCTATGCTGGTTGCACTGTACAGCAAGCCTTTCGTCAAGGATGAAGATTGGCTACATGTCGGCGGTTATTATACCTTATTTGGTCTGTTGACTGTTGGCCTGTGCGGTATGATTATTACTGGCGACGTTTTCAATTTATATGTATATCTTGAAATCATGTCTTTGTCTGGTTACGGCTTTTTTGCGTTGGGCGGCAAAAAATCTATGCTGGCAGCGTTCCGTTACCTGCTGATTGGTACTATTGGCGCTTCCTTATATCTGTTGGGTGTTGGTTATCTGTATTCTATGACCGGTACTCTGAACATGGCAGATATGGCAGCGAGAGTAGTTCCGTTTATGAATTCTCCGTTGTTTGCTATTGCCGTAGCTTGCTTTATTATTGGCTTCGGTATCAAAATGGCTTTGTTCCCATTACATGGCTGGCAGCCTGATGCGTATACCTTTGCTCATCCTGGTGCAGCTGCTTTCATTGCAGGCTGCATGAGTAAGGCTCCTGCTTATGCATTGATTCGTTTTGTTTACTATATCTTCAAAGTTGATAACCCTGTTATGCATAGCGCTTTGAATGTTTTGGGTATTCTCGGTGTTGCAGGTATCTTGATTGGCTCTATCATGGCTATGGCACAATACGACTTCCGTCGTATGCTGGCATATTCCAGTGTTGCTCAGATAGGTTATATTGCTATTGGTTTGGCAATGGGTAATATGTATGGCTTTATAGGTGCTGTTCTGCATATCATCAACCATGCTTTCATGAAGAGCGGCCTGTTCCTGGTAATTGGTGGTATTGAGTATCGCTTCGGCGAGGTTAATCTGTATCGTTTAGGTGGTATGAATAAGAAGATGACCATCAGTACGATTACCGTTACTTTGGCAGCTTTATCCATGATCGGTTTACCGCCGACTGCAGGTTTCTTTAGTAAATGGTATCTGATGCTTGGTGCTTATACCGGTGAACAATACTTTTACATCGGCGTTTTGATTATCAGCTCCCTGTTAAATGCTATTTATTTCTTCCGTATTATTGAGCAGATGTTTGTACAACGTGAAGCTTCTCTGACAGAGGTTCATCCTCACAAAGGTAAACTTGGTTTACCGTTTGCTATGGCATTACCTATTCTGGTTGTTGGTATAGGTATTCTGGCACTGGGCTTCTACAGTGTAGACATTGTTACGGATGTTATTAAATTAGGCTTGCCGGAGGTGTTTCTGAGATGACGATTATAGATTGCAGACCATTTCTGGCAGTAGGGGTTTCCTTTATTGCTGCAGTTCTCATCGCATTCAGCAGACGTTGGCCGAACCTGCGTGAAACTTGGAGTGTTATCGCTTCTGTTTTAAAATTTGCTATTATCCTTTCCATGGTACCTGCTGTTTTAGCAGGCGATCAATATCAATGGACTCTGTGTCAGATTACTGATACAGTAGGTCTGACATTGCGTACCGACCCGGCAGGTATGATTTTTGCTGTACTTGCTTCTATGTTGTGGGTACCGATGAACTTCTACTCCATCGGTTACATGCGTTGTAACCATGAGAGTGAACAAACCGGTTATTTTGCCGCATTTGCTATCTGTATGAGTGCAGTAATGGGCATTGCAATGGCAGAAAACCTGCTGACTTTCTTTATCTTCTATGAAATCTTGACCTTAGCAAGCTATCCGCTGGTATTACATAAACGTAATCAGGAAGCGTTGATGGCTAGCCGTAAATATTTGATTTATACATTGATTTCCGGTCAGTTATTCTTAGCCGGTGTTATCGCTGTTTACTGCATCAGTGGTACTATGGAATTCACTCCTGGTGGTTTCCTGACTACTGATATGGCACCGAGATGGGTACTACAGGCAATTTTTGTATTAATGATTTTGGCAGGTTCTGTAAAAGCAGCTGTAATGCCGTTGCATGGATGGCTGCCGGCAGCAATGATTGCTCCTACTCCTGTATCTGCACTGTTGCATGCAGTTGCCGTTGTAAAAACAGGTGTCTTCGCAGTATTGCGTATTATAGGCTTCGTCTTTGGCCCGAAGCTGTTAGCTGAAATCGGTGTTACCGATGTTCTGGCTTGGGCCGCAGCTACCAGTATTATAGTATCCTCCTTGATTGCATTGCGTCAGGATCACTTGAAACGCAGACTGGCTTTCTCTACAGTAGGTCAGTTATCCTACATTGTTCTGGGTGCTGCGCTTATTTCTCCGTTGAGCATCAAGGGTGCTTACCTCCATCTGGTTGCCCATGCTGTTATGAAAATTACCCTATTTATGTGTGCCGGTCTTATTATTGCTCGTACGCATAGAAATAACATTAGTGAACTATACGGTATCGGTAAAAAGTTACCGGTAACGATGGCTTGCTTTACGATAGCTTCGCTTGGTATTGCAGGTACGCCGTTTTTAGTCGGCTTTATTAGTAAATGGAATTTGGCTTTGGGTGCTTTACAAGCAGGTAAACCATTATACATCTTGGTTTGGGTTGCCAGTGCACTGCTAGCAGCCGGTTATTTACTGCCGGTATGTCAGATGGCATATTTCCGTAAAGATCCGCAAGAAAAATTCCGCAAATATGGCGATGCAAGCTATGCAATGTTGATTCCTATCTGCATTACCACTTTAATTGCCATTGTTTTGGGTACTGTTCCTGATATTTATCCGCATTTTTATGAAATGGCAACTATGGCCTCCAACGCTATTTGCGCAGGCTGGCATGGGGGGTGGCTGTAATGTCTAAGAAACAGACTTATCTGGCTTGTGCCATTGTTTTAATTATATCTGTAATTGCTGAGATGTGTGGTATTCACATGCATAGTCCTGCATGGTGGCCGCTACCTTTCGGCTATGATATTTTCTTCGGATTCGTCGGCTGCTGGGTTTTGATTATTTTAGCTAAATTAATCATGACACCGCTTCTGCAGCGTAATGAAGACTATTATGAAAGCAGAGGTGAGGATAATGAGTAATGTGCTTCACCCGGGCTTGGTATTAATAGCGGTAGGCTTCATTGCTTTGCTGATGCCTAAATTCCTGCGCAGAGTTGTTTTGGCAATAGGTCCTTTTGCCGGCTTATATGCCGCATTGAATATGCCTATAGGTACTGATATCAGTATAGGTTTGTTCGGCACAGGTTACCAGCTGGGATATATGTACGTCGACAAATTAAGCTATGTATTCTGTATGATTTTCGCAATGATGGCCTGTATCGGTGGTATTTATTCCTGCCATAACTCTAATCGTATGGAAACTTTCAGCTCCATGGCCTATGCAGGTTGTGCTTTGGGCGTAACCTTAGCCAAGGATTGGCTGACCATGATTTTCTTCTGGGAAGCATTGGCTGTTACTTCTTTGTTCTTAATCTGGTGTCATCATACACCTGCCTCTAGACGTGCAGGCTTCCGTTATCTGTTAGTTCACATGTTTGGTGGTAACTTATTGCTTGGCGGTATTTTCTTGAAATATGGTACTGGTGATATGCTTATCAGTAATTTGGCACAAGGTCCTCATGATATTGCCTTTTGGGCAATTTTAATCGGTGTTGCTGTTAATGCTGCTATTCCGCCGCTGAACGCTTGGTTGGTAGATGCATATCCTGAAGGTACTATTACAGGCAGCGTATTCTTGAGCTCCTTTACTACTAAGGTTGCGGTATACTGTTTAATTCGTATCTTCGCCGGTGCTGATTTCCTTATGGGCTTTGGCTGCTTTATGGCGTTGTATGGTGCAGCATTTGCGATTATGGAAAACGATATGCGTCGTCTGCTTGGTTATCATATCATAAGTCAGGTAGGTTTTATGGTAGCTGGTGTCGGTGTTGGTACTGCTATGGCCTTAAATGGTGCAGCTGCCCATGCATTCTCCCATATTCTTTACAAATCTCTGCTCTTTATGTGTGCCGGTGCTATTATTTATGCAACAGGCATTCGTAAAATCAATCAACTCAGTGGTATGGCTAAGAAAATGCCGTTTGTGGCAGTATGCTTCTTTGTTGCTGCTTTCTCCATTTCCGGCGTACCGTTCTTCAATGGTTTTATTAGTAAAACTATTACCATTGCTGCAGCATCTGCAGCTGGCTATGATTGGATATATACTTTACTGGAGTTGGCTAGTATCGGTACTTTCCTGTCCATTACTTTGAAAATGGGTTACTTCATTTTCTTGCGTGACACTGACAAAGACGTGCATCTTGCTCACAAATTGCCGAAAAATATGTATGTAGCAATGGGGTTAGGCTCTGTGCTTTGCTTCCTTTATGGTGTATATCCTGATTTGTTATATCGTTATCTGCCGTTCGGAGCACCTGGATATGAACCGTATACTGCAGCTCATATTCTGAGCTATGTAGAAATCTTAGTCGTTACTATGGTTCCGTTTATGATGTTCCTGCCGCGTATGGAGCCGCACACAGCACTCAGCTTGGATACTGATTGGTTCTATCGCAAACCGATAGCTTTCATTATTTACAGACTGACAACGCTGTTCTGCGCATTGAGCGGCGCTCTTGGTAGTGCATGGCGTGTATTGTACGAGAAATTTATGGAACTTACTACTAATCCTATGGATTTCTTGGATGCGAAACCGTTCCGTAAACGTACACACTATAATCCTGAAAACTACCGTACATCTATTGCAGATCCTATGATGATTACTTTAACAGTCTTGGTAAGCAGTATTGCTTACTTTATTGCTACACTCTAAAATTTAGTTGAATAAAACCCGAATGTCGTAAGACTTTCGGGTTTTATCTTCACTTACAAGGGAAAGGGAGAAGTTTTGTGCTGAAGGGTATATTGTTAATAATTGGTGCCGCTACCTGTTGGGGAATGGGCGGCGTTGCCGGACAATACTTATACGAATATCATCAAGCTGATTCTGTATGGCTGGTTATGATCCGTCAAATAGTAGGTGGCCTGATATTCTTATCGTTTGGCGCTTTGGTGCAAAAACAAAATGTTTTTAAGGCATTAAGGGAAACACCGAGGGATCTTGTCGAATTTTCGTTTTTAGGCATATTAGGTGCCCAGCTGGGATTTTACTATACTATCGGCCTGTGCAACGCTGCTACGGCGACAGTACTGCAATATATGGCACCTATTTATGTTATGCTGTGGGTCAGCTATAAAAATCGTCGCTGTCCGGAGGGCAGGGAGCTTTTAGGTATTGTCGGTGCAATTTTAGGTGTATTTCTGATTGCCACTCATGGCAGTATCGATAGCTTAGCTTTATCCCCGGAGGCCTTAATTATCGGCTTACTATCAGCAATTTCTTATGCTTATTACAGTATTAAACCTATTGAAATGCTGAAGCGTTATTCTGCCAGTGTTATTATTGGCTGGGGTCAGTTATTATCAGGCTTATTTTTATTATTTTGGCGTAATCCTTTTTCTGCACCGGGTAATTGGGATACAAATGCTGTTTTAGCAATGTGTTATTTGGTGCTGGGGGCAACAATTGCTAGCTACGGGTTATATTTGCAGGGCTTAAAGATTGTTGGCCCTACAAAAGCTAGCCTGATTTCTTGTGCTGAACCATTGGCTTCTATTATTGCTGTAGTCGTTTTATTGGGTACTAGGCTGGTTTTGCCTGACTTACTAGGTATGGCCTGCATTATTTTTACGGTTTTGATTTTATCTATTCCCAAAAAATAAAATAAACCGTGTAAATATAATATAATCTTGTAAAGCAAGGGTTTTAGGCTGTTTGAAAAAAATATTATCTTATTTCTAAAAAAGCAGGCAATCAAACTTGCTATTTAATGTTTTTTTAGATATAATTGTAATGTTATTACAACAGGAAGTTGAAAATGAGAAGGGGAGAGCTCTAGTGAAGTTGGATATTGATTACAAAGCTATTGGCTTGAGAATAAAGGCATCACGTGCACGCAAGGGATTGACTCAAGGCAATATCGCTAAATTGACTGGCTTGTCAACTCCGCATATCAGTAATATTGAAACTGGTAACACCAAGCTTGGCTTGCCTACTATTATTCATCTTGCAAATGTGCTTGATGTATCTGTTGATGAGCTTTTGTGTGATAATATTCATCGCAGTGAACAAATTTACTGCAATGAATTGTCTGATTTAGTTCAAGGTTGTTCTGTTGATGAATTGCACATTATCTCTGAATTGGCTAAGGTAATTAAAAAAGCAGGCATCAATAGTGCTAAAAAAGTAAGAAAACGTCGTACTAAAGCTGAAATGGCAGCTGCTAAAGCGGCTACTGAAGCTGAACACGAAGGCTAATATTTTAGGACTGTGACAAATTGGTCTTCATTTTGCCGTGGTCTTAAAATAGCATAATTGCAATGCTGCTATAGCTCAGCTGGTAGAGCAACTGATTCGTAATCAGTAGGTCGCAGGTTCAAATCCCGTTAGCAGCTCCAATGAAAATCAAGCCCTCCGAATATTTCGGAGGGCTTTTTCATATAAGCTATAAGTTATAGAATTTTAGAATAATTAATATCACTAGAAAGCATAAATAATATACTGTGAGAAAATTTATATACTCTAGCATGAAAGGCCTGAAAGTAAAATTTTTCGTTTAAAAGATGTTATCTTTAATGGATTGTTGAGTGACATATTTGTGAAAGTGTATGTAAAAAAATATAGGTTGACATTGAAAAATACTTTTGCACTGTACAAAATACGGCTTTTGACTTTGAAAATAATTAAATGTATCCACCTTCTTTATTCCTAAAAGAAAACAATTATTGTGAAATTTGACATAAAAAGCAACTTTTTGTAAATTTTGTAATAAAAATAATTGACGCTACTGCCAAAAATGATATACTATATAAAAGATAAATCTTTATCATAAGTTATATGATTGTTTGCGTTCGTTTTTGAGTGGAGAAAAAATCAATGTTAAGTGCGTATGGTTTTCCTTTTTTGCTTGCTGCGTTAGTAAGCTACGTTTTGACTCCTTATATAAAAAAATTAGCATTTCAGATTGGTGCGATTGATAAACCTGATAACCGCAAGGTGCATAAAAAAATTATGCCGCGTCTTGGCGGTCTTGCTATTTATATTGCATTTATGATTGCCGCGGTGGCAAGCTTAGAGATGACTTGGGATATTGTCGGTATTTTAATCGGTGGTACAGTGATAGTAATTGTAGGTGTACTAGATGATAAATATCAGCTTCCTGCAAAAGTAAAGCTGCTGGGGCAGATTTTGGCTGCCTGTGTGCTGGTATTCTTCGACATTCGTATTGAATGGGTCAACAATCCTTTAGGCGGCTATTTTTATTTAGATCTTCTGTCTATTCCGTTGACGATTTTCTGGGTTATAAGCTTTACTAACGTAGTCAATCTGATTGACGGTTTGGATGGTTTGGCAGCAGGTGTATCTGCAATTGCTTCTATTACGGTTATTTTGGTAGCTGTACAAATGGGCTATTATCATATTGCAGTAATGACTGCGGCTTTGGCCGGTGGTATTATCGGTTTTATACGCTATAATTTTAATCCTGCGACGATTTTTATGGGTGATACGGGCAGTATGTTCATTGGTTATATGTTGGCAGCAATTTCTGTTTATGGTGCAGTAAAAACTGCTGCTACAGTAGCGTTGATTGTTCCTGCTATTGCTTTGGGATTGCCTATTATGGATACAGCTTTTGCTATTATGCGTCGTTACAGCAATGGTCGTCCGATTTTCCAACCGGATAAAGGACATCTGCATCATCGCCTCTTGGCTATGGGTATGAACCAAAAGCAAGCAGTGCTGTTGATGTATGCTATTACTGCTGTTTTAGGTATTGCTGCAGTGCTGTGGGCTGAGGTTGATGGCTTCTATGCAGCTCTTATCATTGCTGTTATTATTACGGCTGTTGCTGTTGGTGCTAAAAAAATCGGTATTCTGAACGACAGATAAAGGGGAGGAAGAGCCGTGGAAAAAATTAAATTAATGACTGTTTTCGGCACTCGTCCGGAAGCTATCAAAATGTGTCCGTTAGTTTTAGAGATGCGTAAATATCCTGAATACATCCAACCGATTGTTGCTGTTACTGCACAACATCGTGAAATGTTGGATCAGGTTCTGGATTTATTTGGTATCAAACCCGACTATGATCTGAACATTATGACTGCAGGTCAAACTTTGTATGATGTAACTACTCGTGCATTGATGGGTTTGAAGGATGTTATGGAAGAAGCAAAGCCTGATATGGTTTTGGTACATGGTGATACTACTACTACCTTTGCCGGTGCTTTAGCTGCTTTCTATGCACAGATTCCTGTAGGTCACGTTGAAGCCGGCCTGCGTACCGGTAATAAATATTCTCCGTATCCAGAAGAAATGAACCGTAAATTGACCGGTTCTATTGCGGATATGCATTTTTCACCGACTTCTACCAGCAAGGGTAATCTGCTGCGTGAGAATGTTGATGAAAAAAATATTCTGGTAACCGGTAACACTGTTATTGATGCTTTGCAGACTACTGTCCGCGAAGATTATAAATTTGAAGACGCTGAGCTTAATAAGGTGTTTGCGTCCGGTAATCGTCTGATCCTTATGACTACCCATCGCCGCGAAAACTTAGGTGAGCCGATGCGTCATGTTTACCGTGCTTTAAAAAGCGTTTTGGAAACACATTCTGATGTAGAAGCAATTTTCCCGGTACATAAAAATCCTAAAGTACGTGAAATCGTGCGCGAGGAGTTGGGTGCTTTAGATAGAGTACATCTGATTGAACCGATGGATTATGAACCTTTTGCTAATTTGATGGCTAAGGTTGACATCGTTCTGACTGATAGCGGCGGAATTCAAGAAGAGGCGCCTGCTTTAGGAAAACCTGTTTTGGTATTACGTGATACTACAGAAAGACCGGAGGCTGTTGAAGCCGGTACTGTAAAACTTGTTGGTACTGCTTATGAAGATGTTTTACATGAAACTAATCTGCTGTTAGATGACGCTGAACATTATCGCTCCATGGCAGAGGCTGCTAATCCGTATGGTGATGGACGTGCTTGTGAGCGCATTATTAAGGCTATTTTGGCAAAAAATGGCTTTGCGGTAGAAAATTTACCGGAATTTGCTCATAAAGCATAGACAAAAGTTGTGAAAAATATTAAAATTAAAAGAGTAAATTTGTTGAATTTGTGAATTAATGTCGGTGGTGATGAGCATGAGCACACAAACTCCTGATAAGGAACATATGCGTATGCTGGAAGCACTGGCTACAGTATCGTCATTAGCCTTTATGGCAGTGATTGATTTTCTGCTGGCGTATTTTGGTGGTAACTGGCTTGATAATTATTTTCAAACAGGGAATCATACTATGCGCGGTATCTGTATTGCATTGGCAATTATTTCACTAGTGATGACATATTACAATCTGATACAGAAGAGCATTCTGTCACGGGATGCTGAACAGAAAAAAGATAATGAAAAGTAACTTTGATTTAACTTCCATTGCCAAAAGCGGTGGTAGCAAATTTGTTTCACGAATTGCCTTTTGTGCTTTAGTCATAGCTCTGCCGTTATGGCTGGGACTGAGAACGTCGTTTGCACACGGTGTCTTATGTGGAGTGCTCGCAGGTATTATTGACCTGTCCATTTTGTTCTTGGGCATTAAGAAAGCTTTGCCCTATGTAGAGGCTCCCAAGCAAGGTCTGAAAATCATGAAACGTTTCCGCTGGGCCCGTGTGGCAGCAGCAGCAGTTTTTATTATTGCGATGTTAAAGATGAAACTAGCAGTGCATGGTGCATTTGCAGGGTTTCTTCTGATACATATATTCTTTATTCTAAATTTATTATTTATCGCGTACCAACATAATCATGAGAGGGCGTGAAGAAAGGAGTGTGTAAAAATGGGAAATGCAGCAGCTGAAGGTGCAGAAAAATCCGGAGAAATTATCCATTATCTTACCCAAACAACCTTTTTAGGTGAGGTTAACATGCAAACCATGTACATGACCTGGGTAACTATGGCAATTGTTCTGGTATTGTTCCTTCTCGTTTGTAGGAACCCGAAAATGGTTCCGTCCGGACTGCAAAATGCTATGGAAATCATCCTTGATTTCTTGAATGGTCTGATGCAAGACAATTTGGGTACTAAAGGCCGTAAATTTATGGCACCGTTCATCGTTACCTTGTTTATGTTTATCCTGGTAGCTAACGAACTGGGTATTCTGCTTCCGCAAATTGGCGTTCATTGGACTTCACCTACCAATGACATTAATACCTGCTTTGCGCTTTCTTTGTTAATTGCGTTTACAGCATATGTCGTTGGCGTGATGAAACAAGGCATCGGCCACTTTAAACATTTTATCAGTCCTAGTCCGGCATTCCTGCCGTTGCATCTGTTAGATGCAGTGACTAAACCGCTGACCATGGCTCTTCGTCTTTTTGGTAACATCCTGGCAGGCGAAATTTTGCTGATCGTATTGTATCAGTTATCTCCATGGGTTATTCCTGAACTTTGGGTAATGTTCAGCTTGTTCATTGGCTTTGTTCAGGCCTTTATCTTTACCATTTTGTCTTTGGGCAGCTATGCACTGGCATTTGCTAGCCATGACGAACACTAATCTGATTAGTAAATTAAAAAAGTCATATTAACTTGAAAGGATGAATCAAATGTCTGAAAATGCAATCATTACTGCCGCATCTGTAATTGGTGCAGGCCTTGTATGCTTGGGTGCTGCTGCTGGCGCTGGTATCGGTAACGGTAATATGTGCGGCAAATCTATTGAATCCATGGCTCGTCAACCGGAAGAAGCTGGTAAAATCTTTACCAACATGTTGGTATGCGTAGGCTTGATCGAATCCATGCCTATCCTGTGCTATGTAATCGCTATCGTTCTGGTATTCGCTAACCCGTTCATTAAATAATTTTATTTTGCAAGATTTCTAAAGGAGCGTGCTATAATTGGTTAACTTTAATATGACACTTATCGCGCAAATCCTGAACTTTTTAGTTTTAGTTTTTGTCCTTGCAAAATTTGCTTACAAACCTGTAGTTAAAATTATGGATGAACGTAAGAATAAAATTGCAAGCGATTTGGAAGCAGCTGAAAAAGCAAAAACTGATGCTGAAGCTGTTAAAGCAGAATATGCTGCTAAATTAGCTGAAGCTAAACAAGAAGCTCAAGCTATTATTGATGCTGCACGTAAAACTGCTCAAGCTGCTCATGATAAAATCATGGCTGACACCAAAGCTGAACAAGATCAGGTTGTCGCAACTGCAAAAGAAGCAATCGCTATGGAAAAGAAAAAAGCTATGGACGACATTCGTGTCCAAGTTATTAACCTGTCCATGATTGCTGCTAGCAAAATTGTAGAACAAAAATTAGGTTCTGAAGAAGATAAACAAATGGCTGGCAAAATCGTTGATTCTATTATGAAATAATTATTTTGCTGCTTTCCCTATTAGGCCGGAAAGTATCTGCTGAACTGCGAATCAGTGTGATAAGAGCCGGTATTCGGAGGTGATTGGTACAATATGAAGAGTGAAGAAAATATTGCTTTATTGAAGCAAGAATTGTCCGACTTCAAAATTGATCTGGGTTCTATTAAAGAACTGTTAGATGTTAATGTAACTACAGCCAAAAAACTGACTGTCGACGAGTATCAATCCATTTCTGCAATTCTCACCGAGAAACTGGGTCGCGAAATTTTCTTAAACAAGAAAGTAGATCCTTCTATCCTCGGCGGCATCATCGTACAAGTTGGCGATAAGGTATATGACGCTTCCGCTCTGCGTAAGCTGAAAAAAATGGAAGTAGCTCTGAATGGCATTGACATTCACGAATACACCAAACCTGAAGCTATGGGTGATGCTCTCAGCGCTAAGCTCGAGAATTACAAAGTGGATGCTGACCTTGAAGAAGTTGGTATCGTTGAAAAAATCGGTGACGGCATCGCAACTGTTATCGGTATGAAAAACGCAATGGCTGGCGAATTGGTTGAAATGCCCCATAACGTATCCGGCATGGTTCTGAACTTGAACCCTGATTCCGTTGGTATCGTATTAATGGGTGGCGAAACCAAAATTAAAGAAGGCGACATCGTTCGCCGTACCGGCCGCATCATGGAAGTTCCTGTTGGTGAAAACCTGCTGGGACGTGTAGTAAGTGCAATCGGTAATCCGATTGATGGCAAAGGCGAAATCGTTGCTGCTGCACATCGTCCGGTTGAATCTCCTGCACATGGTATCGCAGACCGTCAACCGGTTGATACCCCGTTGCAAACCGGTATTAAATGTATCGACGCATTGGTTCCTATCGGACGTGGTCAGCGTGAATTAATCATCGGTGACCGTGGTACTGGTAAAACCGCTGTTGCAATCGATACTATCATCAACCAAAAAGGCTTAGGCGTTATCTGCATTTATGTAGCTATCGGCCAAAAAGCTTCTACTATTGCTCGTATTGTTCGTACTTTGGAACAACACGGTGCTATGGAATATACCATTATCGTAGCTGCTACTGCTGCTGACTCCGCTCCGCTGCAATATCTGGCTCCGTATGCTGGCGTAACCATGGCTGAATACTTCATGGATCAAGGCAAAGACGTTCTGTGCGTATACGACGACCTGTCCAAACACGCTGTTGCATATCGTGCAATGTCCCTGCTGCTCCGCCGTCCGCCAGGACGTGAAGCTTACCCTGGTGACGTATTCTACTTGCATTCCCGTCTGTTGGAACGCGCTGCTCGTCTGAACGATGAACTGAAAGGCGGTTCTATTACTGCTCTGCCTATCATCGAAACTCTGGCAGGTGACGTAGGCGGCTTCATTCCGACCAACGTAATTTCCATTACTGACGGTCAGATCTTCTTGGAATCTGAATTATTCTACGCAGGTATCCGTCCGGCTATTAACTCCGGTCTGTCCGTATCTCGTGTAGGTGGTGCTGCTCAGATTAAAGCTATGAAGCAAGTAGCTGGTACTTTACGTCTGGATTTGGCACAATTCCGCGAACTGGCAGCATTTGCTCAGTTTGCTTCTGACCTTGATAAAGCTACCAAAGCTCAATTGGACCGTGGTCAACGTCTGACCGAAGTTCTGAAACAAGGCCAATACAGCCCGCTGTCTGTTGAAAAACAAGTTATGGCAATTTACCTTGGCACTAAAGGTTACCTGGATGACGTAGCAGTTAAAGACGTAACTCGCTGCGAAAAAGAATTCCTGGAATTCATGGCTGCAAACCATCCTGAAGTTGGTGCAGACATCCTCAGCGCTAAGAAAATCACTGACGAAAATGAAGAAGCATTGAAGAAAGCTATCGCCGAGTTCAAGGAAACCTTTGTATCCAGTGAAGGCAGGTGATTAACTGATGGCAACTGCACGCGAGATTCATCGCCACATGAAAAGCGTAGGTAACATCGGTAAGATCACTAAAGCTATGAAGATGGTTGCTGCTGCTCGTCTTAGACGTGCTCAAGAAAAAGCTGCTGCTAGCCGTCCTTATGCTATCAAGATCAAAGAAGTGTTATCCAGCGTTGTGAGCGATCCGAGCATTCTTGCAGGCCTTAGTGCCAAAAAACACCCGCTGCTTCAACATCGTGAAGTTAAAAAAGTTGGTTATCTGGTACTCGCCTCTGATAAAGGTCTGGCTGGTGCATATAGCTCCAATGCTCTGAAATTAGCTGTGGCTGAAATTTCTGCTTGTGATGACGAAGTTGTCGTTATTACCAGTGGCCGTAAGGCAAGAGATTTCTTCAACCGCCGTGGTTATAAAGTATTGAGTGCACATTTCGGTTATTCTGACAGACCTACATATGCTAACGCTGCTGAAATTGCTCAAGATGCAATTGCACAATTTGCTGATGAGCATTTTGATGAACTGCGTATTGTATATACAATTTTTAAAACTGCTTTGTCCCAGACTCCTACCTGCGAAAAAATTCTGCCGGTAGAGCCTCCTGTTAAGGAAAAAGGCAAAGCAAGTGCTTCATTTATCTTTGAACCTAGCGAAGACGAAACTTTACAAGTACTTGCTCCTAAGTATTTGGAAACCGTAGTTTACGCTGCTCTGGTACAATCTGCTGCCAGTGAATTAGGTTCTCGTATGACTGCAATGTCTTCTGCAACTGACAACGCTGCAAAACTGGTACAAAACCTGGAGCTGTCTTACAATAAGGCACGCCAGGCTTCCATTACCCGTGAGCTTAACGAAATCGTTGGCGGCGTAGAAGCTTTGAAACAGTCTCAAAACTAATTTGAATTAATTCGTAGGGAGGCTAAAACCTTGAATACAGGTAGAATCGTACAAGTTGTTGGTCCTGTTATCGACATCGAGTTCCCCGCGAAGAGCATGCCTGCTATCCTGAACGCAATCAAAGTTGATGGTACTACTGACGACGGTAAGGTAAAAATTCATCTGACCGCTGAAGTTATGCAACATATCGGCTACAATGTAGTTCGTGCCGTTGCTATGAGCTCCACCGACGGCTTGGTTCGTGGCATGGAAGCTGTTGATACCGGTGCTCCTATCAGCGTACCGGTAGGCCCTGGTGTTCTGGGTCGTATCTTCAACGTGCTCGGCGAAACTGTTGACCATGACGATACTCCGGTTGAAGCTGCTGATCACTGGCCTATTCATAGACCGGCTCCGAGCTTCGATCAACAAGCAACATCTACTAAAATTTTGGAAACCGGCATTAAAGTCGTAGACTTAATCGCTCCGTATGCTATGGGCGGTAAAATTGGTCTGTTCGGCGGTGCTGGTGTAGGTAAAACCGTTATTATTATGGAGCTTATCCATAACATTGCTACTGCTCACGGTGGTTATTCCGTATTCGCAGGCGTTGGCGAACGTACTCGTGAAGGCAACGATCTGTGGGGCGAAATGAAAGAATCCGGCGTTATCAACAAGACCGCTCTTGTTTACGGCCAGATGAACGAACCCCCTGGAGCACGTATGCGTGTTGGTTTGACTGGTCTGACCATGGCAGAATACTTCCGTGATGTTGGCGGCCAAGACGTATTGCTCTTTATCGATAACATTTTCCGTTTCATTCAGGCTGGTTCCGAAGTATCCGCATTGCTCGGTCGTATGCCTTCTGCAGTAGGTTACCAACCTACCTTGGCAAACGATATCGGCGCACTGCAAGAGCGTATTACTTCTACCAAAACCGGTTCTATCACTTCCGTACAGGCTGTATATGTACCTGCGGATGACTTGACTGACCCGGCTCCGGCAGGCACCTTCGCTCACTTGGATGCAACCACCGTACTTTCTCGTCAAATCGCAGAGCTTGGTATTTATCCGGCAGTTGACCCGCTCGACTCCACCAGCCGTATCCTGGATCCGCTGGTAATCGGTGAAGAGCATTATCATGTTGCTCGTGGCGTTCAAGCTATCCTGCAACGTTATAAAGAATTGCAAGATATCATCGCAATTCTTGGTATGGAAGAATTGAGCGAAGAGGACAAAGTAACTGTTGCCCGTGCTCGTAAAATTCAAAAATTCCTCAGCCAGGCATTCTTCGTTGCTGAACAATTTACCGGTACCCCCGGCCAATATGTTCCTCTGAAAGAAACCATCCGCGGCTTCAAAGAAATTCTGGAAGGCAAACATGATGATCTGCCTGAAGGTGCTTTCTACATGGTTGGTACCATTGATGACGCTGTTGCCAAGGCTGCAACTATGAAGGATTAATAATGGCTACACCTTTTACATTTGAAATTGTCACTCCGGATAAAATGCTTTTTTTTGCTGAAAATGTAACTTATGTTGGCTTCCGTGCACTGTCCGGCAACTTAGGTATTAAAGCAAGACATATGCCGATTATCGCAACTCTGGACATCTCTCCGATGAAAATTGAGTTCACCGATGGTACCGATATGGAATTTGCTGTTTGCGGCGGTTTTCTGGAAATGAAAGACAATAAATGTACTGTTTTAGCAACTATTGCTGAAGCTGGTGCAGATATTGATACTGCTCGTGCAACTGCAGCCAAAGAACGTGCAGAACAACGTCTGGCTTCTAAAAGTGCTGATGTCGACTCTGCTCGTGCTGAACGTGCATTAAAAAGAGCAATGGCTCGTCTGCGTGCCGCTCATAAAGCATAAAAGCATTCAAGACAATACAAATTTAAAGACTCTGTCCCAATTTGGGACGGAGTCTTTTTTATTGCCTTAAAATGTGCCATTATGCTAACTTTCCACTATTGTCACAGTTTAAGACTTGCATAAAATACTTGCTTATAGTATTCTATAATAGTAAAAAGGAGGAGTGTGAGATGGCTGACATTATTGAGAGCCTTGCTGGTAATAAAATGCTCATGCTCAAGGAGGATATTGCATTTCTGCGTAAACGTTTAGCGGAATGTGCAGATGAGGACGCGAAGAAAGCAATTCGTCGAGAGCTGATGGAAAAAGAGACTTATTATAATATTCTCGCAGACCGCCAGCGGATTAATTTCTAAGCCGGAGATTTTGCCGGCTTTTTCTGTGTTTATGAGATTGAATCCAGCCGGTCGTAATAATAAAATAAAAATATCTAAATTTAATCTAGCTTCGCATATACAGGAGGAATATTTTGGAAAAGCTAATTGTTAAAGGCGGCAACCGTCTGGTTGGTACGGTAAAAACCAGTGGTGCAAAGAATGCAGTATTGCCGATTATTGCTGCTTCCATTTTGGGAACTACTCCTAGTCATTTAGATGAAGTTCCTATGCTGGAAGATGTACATACCATAAGTGAAGTATTAAAATGTCTGGGATTGAAGGTTGCTTGTCCGGAAACTAATGTTTTGGATATTGATAGCAGCGAAATTACTTCCTATGAAGCTCCTTATGAGCTAGTGCGTACTATGCGTGCGTCCTTCCTGGTTATGGGTCCTTTATTAGCCCGTATCGGTAAAGCAAGAATTTCTATGCCTGGTGGTTGTGCTATCGGTGCCCGTCCGATTGATATCCACTTGAAAGGTTTTGAAGCTTTAGGTGTAAAAATCGAACAGGGTCATGGCTACATCGAAGCAAGTGCTCCGAACGGTTTAAAGGGCACTAGCATTTATTTTGATTTCCCCAGCGTTGGTGCTACCGAAAATATTATGATGGCTGCAGCACTTGCTGAAGGCACTACTGTTTTGGAAAATGCTGCTGAGGAACCGGAAATTGTCGATTTAGCAAACTATTTAAACAAAATGGGCGCTAAAATCCGTGGCGCAGGTACTGATACAATTCGTATTGAAGGCGTAGAAAAACTGCATGGTGCTGATTATACAATTATTCCTGATCGTATCGAAGCAGGTACTTACATGATTGCTGCTGCTATGACCGGCGGTGACATTGTCGTAGAAAACGTACTGCCGGAGCATCAGAAGCCTTTGATTGCTAAGCTGCGTGAAGCAGGTGCGATTGTTGAAGAAGATATTGATAAAGTACGTGTTGTCGGTCCCGAGGTTTTAAAAGCTGTCGATATTAAAACTTTGCCGTATCCTGGTTTTCCTACAGATATGCAGGCACAGATGATGGCTATGATGGTTGTTTCCGAAGGCCGTAGCAAGGTTACTGAAACTGTTTTTGAAAATCGCTTTATGCATGTAGTAGAGCTGAACCGTATGGGTGCTCGTATTACCACTGAAGGTCGCAGTGCAGTTATTGATGGTCCATGTAAGCTGACTGGATGTGATGTTCGTGCTACAGACCTGCGTGCAGGTGCAGCAATGATTTTAGCAGGCTTAGTTGCTGAAGGTATTACCTATATCGGTGATTTGCATCATATAGATCGTGGTTATGAAAACATTGTTGATAAGCTGACTAAATTAGGTGCAGATATTCAACGTATGGAAATGCAATAAGCTATTTCTGATTTTGTAAAATAGGAGTTTTAAGAATGTTTAAAAGTATGGATATAGGCATCGACCTTGGTACTGCTAATATCCTTGTTTTTGTTAAAGGCAAGGGTGTTGTGTTGAAGGAGCCAAGTGTTGTAGCAATTGATAAAGTTCGTAATAAGGTTTTAGCTGTCGGCGACGATGCTCGTGAAATGCTAGGCCGTTCTCCGGGAAGCATTGTGGCTATTCGTCCTTTAAAAGAAGGCGTAATTGCTAACTATACAGTAACACAAAAATTATTGGCTTATGTTATTGAAAAAGTAGCAGGCAAAAGCCTGTTTTTTAAACCGCGTGTTATGACCTGTGTACCTATAGGTATCACTTCTGTAGAAAAACGTGCTGTTATGGAAGCGACTACTCAAGGCGGTGCTTCTAAAACCTATCTCATTGAAGAGCCTTTGGCAGCTGCTTTAGGTGCTGGTATTGATATTTCTGTACCGCGCGGCAACATGGTTGTTGATATCGGCGGTGGTACTACTGATATTGCTGTTCTGAGCCTGGGTGGTATTGTTGTAGATTCTTCTATCCGTATCGGCGGCGACCATTTTGATGAAGCAATTGTACGTCATGTTAAAAAAGTGCATAATGTTCTGATTGGCGAAAGAACTGCTGAAGAAATTAAAATTAATGTTGCTACTGTTTCTCCTAACGGTCGCAATGAGTCTATTTCCGTACGTGGCCGTGATTTGGTTACTGGTCTGCCTACTACCTTTAGCGTCGGCAGTGAAGAATGTCGTACAGCTTTGGAAGATTCTGTATCATCCTTGATTTCTACTGTTCGTAGTGTTTTAGAGAAATGTCCGCCGGAATTAGCTGCTGATATAGTTGATAATGGTATTTATATGACTGGCGGCGGTGCTTTACTTGACGGTTTAGCAGAAATCATGCAGAAAGAAACAGGTATTACTACGCATATTGCTGAAGAACCTTTGGCATGTGTAGCTCTTGGTACTGGTAAAGCTTTGGAGAATTTAGATAAGCTGCATCCTGGTACTGTTTATACTGCTTCTAACCTAGATGCTTGATGTAGTGTAAATTGATATAGTTTATTGAAAATACACAGCTTATGCTGTGTATTTTTATTCTTAAAGATAAAGGTGTTAAAAATGAATTATAAAACAATTTTAAGTGGTTTACTTGTTTGTTCCTTAGTTGCATTTACTTTAGTTGCAGACGCTGCACCAATTAATAATATGCGTACTAGTGTTAGTCCGGCTAGAGTACGTATTGTTTTGGATAGTAAAGCTCCTATTACTTATAAGCAGGATAAAAATGGATTAAAACTGACTGTAAATATGCCAGACAGCAGTGTCCAAAAACAACAGGCGAAAATTAATGATATGGCGATTAAAAGCATTAAGTTGGTGCCTAATGGGCGCAATGCTTCCAAACTGCAAATTGATTTAAAAAAAGATTGCCAATATAAAATTTATCAGCTGAAGGGACCTAATCGTTTAGTAGTAGATATTTTCCGTATTAATATCATTAAGCAGACTAGTCCTGTAGCACAAGGTGTTACTTATACTTATATGCAAGATGAGATGAATGGTAAACAGATTAAGGCGTATCTTGTTTCCGTAGCTCCTAATGCACCATACACCTTGCTGCCGTTTTCTGCTGCCGGTACCTATAATGGACGTGGAAGTGTAGCTAAACAAGCAGCTCAACGAAAAATACCGGCAGCTATTAATGCTTCTTATTTTGATACTGATGGTTGGGTTATTGGTAGTATTCGTAACCAAAATAAAATGATGGCTGCGGATAGTCAGCCTCGTAGCGGTTTTGGTATGCAAGCAGGTAAACCTATGATTTTACAAGATGTTGCGTATACTGGGATATTGCAAATGCCTGGAGGACGTACTTTGAAGATTAAAGGCATGAATAGAGTCCGTATTGCTGATGATTTAGTAGTATATAATTCTTTTTACGCTCCTTCGACTAAAACCAATAATTTTGGCCGAGAAATAAAAATAAAAAATAATCGTGTAATAGCAGTATCGACTGCCGGAAATATGTCTATTGAACCTGGTACAGTAGTCGTTTCCGGTCATGGAGCAAGTGCTGCCGCGATGGCAATGCTACGTGTCGGTGATAAAGTAAATCTAGATGAAAGCTTAGGAAACATCGCTGCTGATGCTGCCGAAACAGTAGTTAGTGGTGGTCCTCTGCTGTTGCAAAACGGGAAAGTTAATGTACGAACAGTTGAAGAGAATATTGCTCCTGATATTGCTAAAGGACGTGCACCAAGAACTGCTGTTGCGTTAAAACGCGATGGTACACTAATGATGTTAGTTGTTGATGGTCGTAGTAATACTTCCTCTGGTTTAACTTTACCGGAATTAGCACAATATTTATTGCGCTTAGGTGCTGTTGACGCTGTTAATTTTGATGGCGGCGGCAGTAGCGTTATGTCTGTTAACGGTAAGATTGTTAATAATCCTTCCGATGGTAGAGAACGCCTTGTAAGCATAGGTTTGGGATTATTTACAAAATGGTGAACTGCTTGTCAAAAGAAGTAGCAGGCTGTATAATTAATAAATAGTAAGATAGACTAATCAGTCTATTATATTGTTACTTGTTTAATTATAAACGGTAAATATTTATTTTTATATGCAATTGTGTTAGATAGGAGGTAAAGCAAATGGCAAAGAAAAAACTTTTGATTGCCGCTTTAGCAGTGGTCGGAGCTTTAAGCATGTTTACCATTGGCTGTGCCGCTATAACTGATCAGCATGCTGTTGTCAGCGGTACTGTAGTTGCTGATGGTCTTGTTACCGAAGGTGCTGTAGTAAAGCAGGGTGATGTGCTTGTTAATGTTAAGTCTCTGGCAGGTAGTAATATTGCCGCAGCCCGTGCAACAACATCAGGTCATGTGACTCAGGTGCTTGTACAGCCTGGACAAAATATTGTGCCACAGCAAGTTGTAGCAAAAATTAGTGAATAAAATAAGCAGCCGGCGAGGAATTTCCCGCCGGTTTTGCGGTATTTACAAGCAATAGATAGAAAGTAGAAGAAGTAGGAGTACAGATGAGAGTTTTTCTTTTGGCATTACTTTTATGCTGTCAACTGATGACAGCGGCGGCTGCAAATATTCCTTTGATGCCTGTGCGTGATCTGAAGCCTGGTATGCAGGGTATTGGTAAAACAGTTATCAGTGGCGATACCATTGAAGAGTTTAACGTAGAAATTTTAGGTGTAACTGGTAATGAAGCTACAGGCTATAGTATTTTTGTACGTTTATATGGCGATTTGATTGATAAGGTTGGCGGTGTAGCTCAAGGTATGAGCGGTAGTCCTGTTTATGTTGATGGACGACTGGTAGGTGCAGTAGCATTTGGCAAGGTATTTAACGATTCCCGTTATTGCTTTTTAACTCCTATCGGTAAAATGTTACCTCTGCTTGACGAACCGCGCGAGCTGCCTGAGGGATGGGTGCCTAAAGGAACTTCTTTGATGGCAGGTGGTTTTACTGATTATGGTTTTCAACATTTGCAGGAAAAACTTGCTCCCTTCGGCTTAAATGCTGTATCCAGTGGTGGTGTAGGCAGTTCCAGCGTGAAAGCATTAGAGCCGGGTAGTGCAGTAGGTATTGCTGTAATGCATGGTGATATGAACTTAGGTGCTTTAGGCACTGTTACTTGGACTGATGATGCGGGACATGTTTTGGCCTTTGGTCATCAGTTTATGCAAAGAGGTAATAGTAACTTCTTTATGAATAAGGCTTGGGTTCTAGGCGTTGTGCCTAACTTGCAAAGCGGCTATAAGGTAGGTAATATCGGTGAAGCAATCGGTTGCTTTAATCAGGACCGTAGCAGTGGCATTGGCGGTAGCGAGGGTGTATTACCGACCACTATTCCGGTTTTCGTTACTGCTAACGATAGTAATCGTGGTCAAAGCAGTAGTGTTCGTGTACAAGTAGCAGAGGATGAAAAATTGTTGCCGACTGTTATTGATGCCGCTGTCGTTAACACTTTAAGCAAGACTGTTGATCGTGCAGGTGGTGGTACTGCTAGAATGCATTTTACTATTACAGGTGTGGATAGTAATAAAAAACCTCTGACCATTGATAGAGAGAATATGTTTTACTCGAATGATGCACTGTTGAAAAATGTCAGTGGTGAATTAAGCGAAGCTTTGACTATTCTTATGCAGAATAAATTTGAGCATGTAGATATATATGGAATTAACGTTGATGCACAAATCAGCGAGGATGTGCAGGTTGCAGAAATTCAATCATTACGTACAAAAAATAAACCAGTAAAGTCTGGAGAAAAGGTAGCTATTGAAGTAACCTTGAAGCCGTATCGTGGTGAAGAATTTACTAAAACAGTGTATTTTAAAGTGCCTAAGGATCATCCGGGTGGTCAGCTAGCATTGAATGTGCGTGGCGGTAGCAGCATGGCTTGGGTAATGAATTTATTACGTAAGCAAAAGGATGAGGGAGTACCGGCACAGAAAAAAGATACTCGTCGTACCTTAAGTGATTTCGTGAAAAGCGTAAATGATGCTGATCGCAATAATGAAATTATTGTTGACGTAGCAGCGACTCATTTTAACCCTGATGAAGTACAGAACGATGCAGGCTTAGCAGGTATGTTGCAGGGTTCTCCGTTTAAACAAAAAACTCTTTGTGATTTTATCGTAGACGGAGAAGCTGAATTATCTTTGAAGGTAGAAAAGTAAAATTTAACTGTGACATATAAATGTCATATTTTTGGAGTATAATAAAATCTATAAAAATATAAAGGTGTAATTATGGTGAAAAAACTCTGCGAAGCATTAGGAAAAAGAATAATGGCTTTTTGCCTCGTCAGTGGGCGTATGACACTATTGTTTTTGGCTACGCTGCGTCGCTTGAAAGAAGCATCTACCAAAGAGGTCATCAGACAGATGGCACTTTTGGGTGCGGACTCTCTGCCAATCGTTTTAATGACGATTCTTTGTACAGGCATGGTATTTTCTGTGCAGACCGCTAAAGAATTTGTACGTTTGGGTGCTTCTGCTTCTGTAGGTGGTATTGTTGCTATTGCTATGGCCCGCGAATTGGTACCTGTTTTAGTCGGTGTTGTTGTGGCAGGTCGTATCGGTGCAGCCATCGCAGCTGAATTAGGCACGATGAAGGTTACAGAGCAGATTGATGCTTTACGTGTTATGGCTGCGAATCCTGTAAGCTTTTTGGTTGCACCGCGTTTTATAGCTATGGTTTTAATGATGCCGCTTTTAGTGGTTTTCGCTAATTTTATCGGCAATATCGGTGGTTGGATAGTAGCTCATTATTATGCTGGAATCGGTACCTTTACATACGCTAATTCTATCAGAACTTTAGCGGATTTTTATGACGTATTCGGCGGTATGATTAAAAGCTGTTTCTTTGGTGCTATTATTGCTATCGTAGGTTGCTATAAAGGACTCAATGCACCTAATGGTGCAGAGGGTGTAGGTTTAGCAACTACTGCATCTGTAGTACTGTCCATTATCTTGATTTTTATTTTTAATTATTTCTTATCCATCGTGATTTATGTGTAAGGAGTTTGTTGAATGAACAATATAGAGCCTATGATTAAAGTTCGACAACTAAAAATTGCGTTTGGAGCTAAGGAAGTTCTTAATGATGTAAACTTTGACGTTATGCCGGGAGAAACATTAGCAATTATCGGTCCGTCAGGTACAGGTAAAAGTACGGTTATTAAAGTTCTGACGGGCTTACTACAGCCTACAGCAGGCAGTGTGATTATTGATAATCAAGAAACTAATGCTTTTACTGAAGAGGAATGGGACGGCTTACGCAAGCATATGGGTGTAGTCTTTCAATATTCCGCATTATTTGACTTTCTGACAGTAGGTGAAAATGTAGCTTTCGGCCTACGTCGTCATTTTCAATTAGATGAGGACGAAATTCAACGACGTGTAGGAATTCTGTTAGATTTGGTAGGTATGCCAGGAACTCAGTCCATGCTGCCTTCAGAGTTATCAGGTGGTATGAAAAAGCGTGTAGGCTTGGCTAGAGCTTTAGCAATGCAGCCACAAATGGTTTTCTATGATGAACCGACATCAGGCCTCGATCCGGTTATGACCATGACTATCAGTCGTTTGATTCGCAAAACACAACAAAAGCTTGGTGTTTCTTCTGTTCTTGTTACTCATGATATGGCTTCTGCTTATTATGCAGCTGATCGTATTGCTATGCTCTATAAGGGGAAAATAGTACAACTGGGAACAGTTGAGGAGATAAAAAATAGTCAGAATCCTGTCGTAAAGGCCTTTATTAACGGACAGGAATGGAAAGAGGAGGAATAAGATGGGCAGCAGTGAAGTTAAGGTAGGTGCCTTTGCCATTGGCGGTGCTGTAGTTTTAGCAGGCATTATCACCTTTATGGGAGCCTTTTCTTTTGGTAAAAACGGCTATAAGCTGTATATAGATTATCCACGTGTCAGTGGGTTGATGCCAGGACATGTGGTACGTTATGCCGGTGTTAATGTGGGTACGGTTAAAGATATTCAGGTAAAGCCTGGTAAGGTTGCTGTTGTTGTGGAAATTAATGATGATATTAAGATTCCTCAAGGGGCAATATTTACCATTGCTGCTGATGGTATTATGGGCGAAAAATTTGTCAATGTAGTACCGCCTGCTAATCTTGGTCAGGGCTTTATTGCTGAAGACAGTACCTTAAAGGGCATCCCAGGTGGTGGCATGGAAGAATTCTTTGCTAATTCGGGAGATTTGATGAAGCGTGTTGATAATATCGCCAGTGCTTTTGAAAACGTTTTTGGTGATAAAGAAGTACAGGAATCAATGAAAGACGGCTTCAAAAACATGCATGCTATTTCTGAAAATATGAATACTTTTACCAGAGTTATGGCGGAAACTGCTGTTAACAATCAGCAGGATATCAACAATATGATTCATCAAATGAATGAGCTCAGCCAGAGAATGAATAAAACGGCAGCACATATTGAAAGTATTACTGCTTCGGTAGATAATAATGGACAAACTGGCCGAAATGTAGCAGCAATGGTAGAACATATGGCTAGCACCAGTGCCCGCCTGGAAAATATCGTACAGGTGCTGGAGGGGGTAGCCCAAGATCCTGCTACTAAGGAATCTTTAAAGGAAACATTAGTTAATGTTAAAGAAACCAGTGCTCATGCTAATAAAATCTTAGGAACACTAGCAGATCCTGAGGTTAGTGCTGACGTTAGCACCAGTTTAAAAGATAGTGATTGGCGTAGCAATTTAGGTTTAACTTTGAAACCTAGCGACAATGATTACTTGTATTTAGGTGGTTATGATTTGGGCAATGAAAATAAATTTGATTTTATTCTCGGTCATAAAATAGGCAATACTGGGCTGAGTATGGGAGCTATGCAAGGTGATTTTGGTGTTGGCTTGAGTTATGATTTTGGTAAATCTTTTAGTGTTTATTCTCAACTATATGATTTCGATGATACGAAAGTTCGCGTTGGTGGTGAATGGCATTTAAGTGATAATCTATCGCTTTATGGTGAATCTATGGATGTACGTGGTGACAGTAGTGATGCTTATGCTGGCGTAAGGACGTATTTCTAATTTTATTCATGTATAGTAAAAGGAAATTTGCTAAGTTAGAAAAATTTATTTGACATATAGCATAAAAAAAAAGTATAATTTTTATACTGACTGATTAGTCAGAAGCGGAATGGAGGTTCTCAAATGATTAAACATACATTAAATAAACGTTTATTAGTACTTTCTGCAGCTGTGACTATGCTCCTTAGCCAATCTGCTTTCGCAGGTGAAACTGTAGAACTTAATTTAGATGAAGCTATGCAACGTGCATTCGATACTAACCCTGCTATTAGCATTGCAGGTTATGGTCGCGATAGTGCCCGTGCTGCATATAATGCTGCACGTCAAAGTCGTGGTATTGCGATTACTGCAACTCATCAATCTCAACGTAGTGGCTTAGATGATGAAATGCCTGTTATCAGTAAAGTAACTGGTATTCCTACTGGCGAATTCAGCAAAAACATTCATAATAACCATACTAATGCCATAACTGCTACCCTACCTATTTATACCGGCGGTAAATTAAGTGGTATGATTAAGCAAGCCAAAGCAGGTTATTTGTTTGCTGAAGAGGGAGTACAAAAAGCATATAACGATATGCGTTCTACTGTTACCAATAGTTACTTCAATATGCTGCAAGCTGATAATATGCAAAAATTAAGCGAAGAATCTGTTACTCGCCTGACTGATCATTTAAAGAACGTAAAAGCTCAATATGATGTAGGTGTTGTTGCTAAAGCCGACGTACTGCGCAGTGAAGTTGAATTGGCTAATGCTAAGCAAAATCTGATTCAAGCAGAAAATGCTTATCAAATTGCCGAGGCTAACCTGAATAAAGTAGTCGGTTTGCCGATGGACACTCAATTAAAATTAGATAATCTTTTGGTATATACTACTTATGAAAATGATTTACCGTACTGCTTGGATTATGCTGCAGAACATCGTCCGGAGCTGAAACAAGCCGCACAGAATGTAGAGGCTGCTAAAGGTGCGTTGCGTGTAGCAATTTCCGGTCATATGCCACAAGTTGTTGCCAGTGCAAGCCAAGCTTGGAGTAGTGAAAGTTGGCCTGGTGATGACAATGGAAATTGGGGTGTTGGTGTAAATGTCAGCATGAACATTTTCGATACCGGTGTTACTCAATCTCATATCCATGGTGCCGAAGCTGATTTAGCTAAAGCTCATGAAACCTACAGAGATACAGTGGATGCTGTAAACTTAGATGTACGCTCCAACTATCTGGGTCTGCGTGAAGCAGAAAAACGTATTGATACTACTAAACTGGCTGTTTCTCAAGCAGAAGAAGATTATCGTATCGCACAGCTGCGTTATATGAATGGTGTAGGTACTAATACCGATGTATTGGACGCACAGGTTGCTTTAACTAATGCTAAAACCAACTATCTGCAAGCACTGTATGATTATAATACCTCTAAAACAGCTTTGGAAACCGCTATCGGTGTACCAATGGCTTTTCCGACTAAGGTTAATGTAGAACCTGTAGAAGAAGAGAATACTGAAAAGGCAGAACAAGCACCTGCTGAGACAGCAGCGCCGACTGCTGAAGAAGCACAAGCTCCTGCACAAGAGGCAATTGCTGAACAAGCTAAATAAATATTTTAGATAAAGACCGATAGAGCAATGCTTTATCGGTCTTTTTTATAATAAATGAAAAATTTTTGTGCACTAAAGGAGGTTTTTACTTTATGTCGAATAAATAAAAGTCTAAGTATATTTATTAGACAAAATATTTATGACTTTAATTATTGGACAAAAGAGAAGTTCTTGGTGGAGTTGCTATGAAAAAATATCTACAATTTATCGGAATTTTATTTATCATCTTGGCAGCAGGCTATGTTTTTTTAGTACATACTGTTATGCCTAAATATATACGTCAAATGCTGCCGCAAATTGAGGAGATGGCACCGGAATATATTAACGGTAGTGTTTCTATCGGTAATCTTACTTGGAATGGTGGCCTTAGTGCCGAAATTACTGATGTAACTATTAAAGATAACAACGGTGAACGAGTTGCTGAATTACCTCGTACTGTAGTTCATTTCCGCCCGTGGCTGGCGTTAGATAATCCGGCGAAAGCAGTAAGCCGTATCGAATTAATGCGTCCGCAGGCTTATCTGACTATGGATGACAATAAAAAATGGAATATGCAGCATTTATTAAAACCATCTGATTCCAAGGAAACTCCGTTCTATGGCTTGTTAGAGGTTACTGATGCTAATTTAAAGATTACGATGCCTGAAGGACATTGGAATTTTATCATTAATGGTAATATCAATGGCGGTGCGAATCCTAATTTTGCAGCTGATTTACAGATAGTCAGCGGTGTGGATCGTTTAAAGCTTACTGGTTTAGTTAATATGCAAGGCGAAGGAAAATTAACCTTAAAGGGTGATAAACTTGATTTGAAGGCGTATGCTCCTTTAGCAGAGCAATATGCTGCTTTGCAAAAATTACAGGGTGGCTTAGGCGAGATTAATGTTTTATACGAAAAGAAAAAAGATAAGCTGGAAATTTCCGGCGCTGTCGAAATAAAATCTGTGCAGGCTGAAGCAGAAGCTAGTGGCGAATTACATAAGATAAAATTAGATGGTACAGTTAAGGCTAATAAAAATCTTGTGTCGTTGAATAAGTTTGCGGTACGAGTTGATGAACAGCAGGTCCTGTTAGAGGGCGAAGCTGATTTAAATGATTTAGAGAATATTAAAGGCGAAGGTAAACTTACTGCACCTAAATTAGCTTATGCAGGATATACGATTCAAAATTTGACAATTCCTGTAGAAGGCGATAAGCATACATTAATTATTCATGATGCTGCTATGGAATATGGCGGCGGTAAAGTCGGCTTTAATGCGACTGCTGATTTAAAAGAAAAAGGTCTGACGGCTGATGCTGAATTGGTTAATGTTACCTATGCCTTAAATGATGATATAAAAAATGATATCCATGTCAGTGGTCAATTAGCATTAACTGCCAAAATGCATGAGGATAGGATAGCTGTACAGGCTGCAACACAGATATTGAATTTGGCATGGCATGATTTAAAAATTAATCAAGTTACATTAGATGGATATATCAACGATAATGGGTTAAATATTGATAGCTTTAGTGCTTTATCTGATGATGATGGCAGTTTAATGGCTAAGGGTACTGTGGCTAAAGATGGTGAATTAAATTTAGATGGCCGCATGGTCGAATTTCCCATTAATCCTATTTTAGATATTGCTACAGGTCAACAAGGTAGCGGTTTATGTTCTACTGGATTTCATGTTGGCGGGACTATCAAAGCACCTGAATTTTCTAGCATTGTGCAATTAACTAATGTTGATTTCTTAAATCAGAAGATTAAAGAAGCACATGGCTCTATCAGCTTGAAAAACAATATTCTGGAGATAAAAGACTTTATTGCCAATATGCAGCAGGGTGAGCATATTGTTAACGGTAGCATTGATTTAAATAAAGCTGAACCGTATTTTAATATGGATATTGAAACAAAGGGTGTACGTATAGAGCCTTTAATGCAGCTTGTTGCTCCGACTGCTCCTGTTACAGGTAATCTGGATAATATTATGACTTTTCAGGGAACGATCAATCATCCTTATGTTTATGGTGAAGTCCATGCTAGTGACGGTAGTGCAGCTAAGCAGCTGTTTAATAGTGTTGATGGGTTATATACTTACGAGGACGGCAAATTACAGCTGAAAAATTTTGAAGTAAATGCTTTCTTAGGCCGTGTGATTTTGAATGGTGCTATGACTGCTGACCAACAGCTGAATTTTGAGCTGGAGACTAATGATGTTGATTTAGCACACCTGCCGATTAAAGATGAAACTGTTGATTTAGATGGTAAGCTGGATGCTAAGGGTTATTTACAGGGTACATTAGCTAATCCGTATTTCCGTGGCGATGTTTCCAGTAATGAAATCTCTATTAATGGTGAAAAGCTTACTGAGCTACAGGGTACCTTGGAAAGTAATGCTCGGGAGAAAAATAAATTTGATATCTCCTTTAAACAGCCTTATAAAGATGATCCGATTAACTATGGCTTATATAGTGCTAATTTAAATATCAACCTGACACAACGTTTTATCCAAGGTAAAATGGCTATGGTTTGGGGCGATATCGGCGGCTTATTGCGTATTGCCCGTCAGGAATATGATATTAATGGCCTGATGCAGGGTGAAATGACCTTTAATCCGCAAGGTAAGGGTAGTGGTATTCATATTGCTATAGATGCGGATAATGTAAAAATTCATGATTTGAATTATGCTCATATGAATTTTAAAGGCAGTATGCGTAAGGGTGTATTGTATTTTGATGATGTTAAGCTACAGGAACAAGCGGAAGTTACCGATAGCGGTATTATTGCTGTAGGCGGCAATATAGATTTGCTCGGTAAAAAACTGAATGTAGAGGTTGCATCTGCTAAAGCAAATCCTGCTATTGTTACTGCTGTTATGACTGATCCGCCAGAAATAAAAGGCGAAATGGATATGCTGGCACAATTAACAGGTACTTTTGATAATCCGGAGGGTAATGCTTCTTTGTTGATTAATAATGCTTCTGTTGCCGGTGTCGGTATGGATTCAGTAACGGCAATGCTTTTCTTGAAGGATGATAATATTAAGCTACAGCAGCTTATGGCTTCTAAGGATGCTTATAGCTTAAAGGCTTCCGGTGATATTCCTTTGGATATTTTCCGCTCTAAAGAAGAGCGTCGTAACAGTAATGCGCAAATGAATATCGTACTTGATTTGGATGAAGCTCGTTTAGGTATTCTACCCACAATGACGCCTTTAGTTGAATGGGGTGTTGGTGATACCAAAGGTAAAATCCGTATTGCAGGTACATTGGAAGAGCCATTGCTTTTCGGTTCTATAAAAATTGCTGATGGTGCTGTTAAGGTAAAATATCTAGATACTGTTTTAGAAAATATTAATCTTGATGTTGCGTTCCAAGGCAATGAGGTGTTACTGCGTAATCTGTCTACTAAAATGGGCAAGGGTACTGTGGCGGCTGAAGGCAGCTATGCATTACATACAGGTGCTGATACTGCTTACAAGCTTCATTTTACTGCGAAAGACGCCGAAGTTGCTTCTGCAATCGTAAACGGACGTGTAAATAGCGATATTGAAATAGTGCCGCAGAAATATCTTGATTATAAAAACTATAATAAGGGTCAGGAGCCGACGGAACATTATCGTCCTGCAATTAAGGGTAATGTACGCTTAGATGATGTTACCATTAATATGCCGACAATTCCTCCGATGGGCGAAGGAGAAAGCAATATCGGCCTTGATTTAGTTGTTGAATTAGGTCCTAAGATCCATCTGTACAATAGCTATTTGTACGATATTTGGCTGAGTGGTGGTATGCATCTTAAGGGTAGCACTATGTACCCGATTATTGATGGTAAAATCAAAGCAGATAAGGGCACTATTAAATATTTACGTACTGACTTTAAATTAAATAAGGCGTCGTTAGTTTGGGTAGATCCAGGCTCTTTCCTGCCTAATGTCAACCTGGAAAGCACTGCCCGCTTCAGCCGTTATAACATTATGATGAAAATAAACGGTCCTGTAAGTGAAATGGATTTGCAGCTTACCAGTAATCCGCCGTTGGAGAAAAATACGATTATCCGTATGCTGACACTGCAGCGTGAATCTGCAGGCAGTAATGAAGTAACTAGCGAGGATATGAATAACTTAATGGCCGCAGGTTTGCAAATGACTGTTTTAGGCGACGTGGAGATGTGGGTTAAACAAACATTAGGTTTAGACCAATTCCGTATTTACACAGGTAAGGTTCGTTCCGGTGTGGGCTTTGAAAGTACTAAAGATAGAAATCAGGAGCTGACGGAAGATGAAAAAAATCAATATAATGTGTTGATTAGTAAATATTTAACTAATAATTTCATGATTGGCTATACTACAAGCTTTAATGGTATTGACAAAAGTATTTTCGGGCAGTACGATATTAGCAGACATTTAAGTCTTACCTATTCCAGAAGCTATGATTTATCGGATAAAGCAGAGGATTGGTATGGCTTAGAGTATAAGCTTAGTTTCTGATTTTTATAAATAACAAAGGAGCGTACGCATGCTGCAGGAATATTTAGAAGAACTACGCAAAACACCTTTGCTTGAGCAGGATGAAGAACGCTTATTGTGGCAGCAGGCTGCTAAAGGAGATTTAAATGCGCATCAAAAGCTGATGACCGCTTATCAACCATTAGTTTTTAAAATTGCTTCTAGTTTCCGTCTTCCTGAGGCGGAAACTATGGAGCTGATTCAAGAAGGTATGGTCGGTCTTTTGGAGGCAGCCGAGAACTATGATTATAAACGACAAGTAGCTTTCAGCTTGTTTGCATCCTATCGTATCAAAGGCAGTATGTTAGATTATCTGCGTCAAAGTAATTCCAAGGGAGTACTGTATCTGGATAGTGAGATTTCTCGAGGCTTTACATTAAGTGAAGCTTTGCCGGCTACTGATGCTTCACCTACGGAAATGGCTGAACAGAAGCTTTTACAGGAAAAAGTGGCCCAAGCTATGGATCGGCTGCCGATGAAGGAACAACAGGGGCTGCAGGGTATGTATTTAGAGGATCAGACTGCTCAATTTGTAGCTGATTCTATTGATGTTAGTCTTGGTCATGTTTATCGATTGCAAAAACAAGGTGTACGTCGTATTAGAGGTATGCTTTCTCGTTTCATACATGATTTCAATAAAGATTAAATTAATATAAAATGCTTATTAAGTATAAAATAAGCGAAAATTGAAGAAAAAACGCGTAATTCAGATAAAATTATGGATAATCTGCTAAAATGGCAAGTGAAAGATGCCTATGCCTGACGATTATAAAAAATATGATTGATTATTGTATTTTAGCGTGGTGATAGCAGAAAGGGGTATGTTTATGACGCAGCCAAGCCGCTCGGTTTCTCAACGTATTCGTACTGTGAAAAGCAGTCTTGATAATGCTGAACAGAGCTTTTTGGATAATAAAGATATCCGTGGTGAGCTGGATTTAATGCTTGCTGAAGCGGAGTTAAAAAATCTGCGCAGGAAAAAGGATTTACCCTGGAGCTGGAATCGTCATATTTTGGCTATTTGTGCAGCTTCCTTATTGGCAGTGGCCGGTCTGTCAGGCTGGTATATTGCTAAAGACCATTACCGTGAAGCTGCAGCAGCTAAAGCTAAGAATACTGTGACTAATTCGGTTTCGCCACAGCCAAGTGATTTACCGGTAGCTCAAGCTTCCATAACACCTCAAGCTGTGCAGACAAATATATTGGATAATAATGCCGATGTTAAACCTGCTCCTAAAAAAGCAGAAAATCGTGCTGTTATATCTAAAGCTGAAATGCACCAATTAGTGCAGTCGGCAAGAGTTGAACTTAGTAATTCGAAATAACCCGCGAGGAGGAAATTCCATTGAAAAAAAGAATGTTATGGCAACCGTTATCTGTAGGCCTGACTGCTATGATGTTAGCTATGCCTGCATATGCAGAAAAAGAAAATACTGCAGTTCCGGCAACTCCGGAAACGGCTGCAAGTACTGTAGCTGCTAGTGAAGTAGCTCCGGCAGTAGAAAATGCTGCACCGGTAGGTCAAAAAGAAGTTGTTCCGGTAGCAGAGGCTAAAGCAGCTCCGGCTGAACAAGCTGCACCTGAAAAACAAGCTCCTGCACAAAAAGCAGAGAATAAATTGGCTCCGTATATCGGTAAAACTATTACCAAACAAATTATCAAAGGTAATAAGGTAGTACCTGAGGCTGATATCGCAGCTGTATTGAAAACTAAACCTGGTATGGCTTTTTCTGAAGCTGGCTTAACTGAAGATTTAAGTGCTATTTATGAATTGGGTTATTTCTATGATTTACGTCCGGAATTCAAAGTAGTTCCTGAAGGCGTACAGGTTATTTATAATGTTATGGAAAATCCTGTTTATAAAAGAACTGAAATTGTTGGTTCTACTGTACTGAACAAGAAAAATGCTGAAGCATTATTCACCATGGATACAGATAAAATCGCTAACTTGAGAGAAATCAATACTAGCGTACAAAAACTGGAAGAAGAATATCGTTCCAATGGTTATATTTTGGCTCGTGTAACTGATGTACACATGGAACAAGATGGTACTTTAAAAGTTACTGTAAACGAAGGAATCGTTGAAGATTTCAAGGTAAAAGGTAATGTTAAAACTAAAGATTATGTTATTACCCGTGAAATGAAGTTGAAAAAAGGCGAACCTTTCAATGCTAAAGCTGCTCGTCGTAGTATGCAACGTATTTATAACTTAGGTTATTTTGAAGACGTTAATATTAAATTGAATCCTGGTCGTGAACCAAACTCTGTCGAAGTTGAAATTACTGTTGTAGAAATGAATACCGGTACTTTTGGTATTGGTGCAGGCTACAGTAATGCAGACGGTTTTGTAGGTATGGTTTCTGTTGGTGATAAAAACTTCCGTGGTACTGGCGATAAAATCAATATCCGTTGGGAATTCGGCGGCGAAGATAATAAAAACTATGATTTCAGCTATACCCGTCCGTGGTTAGATGATAAAGAAACCAGTGCTACCATTAACTTGTACGATATCACTAACGAATATGCTGACTATGATATCAATGGTGACGAAATTGCCCGTTACGACAAAAAACGTCGTGGTCAGGAATTGACCTTGAGCCGTAAAACTGATAATGAATTTATCAGCAACTATATCACTTTGAAAAACCGTGATGATATTTACAAAGGTGAAGCTGACGGTTATGAAGGCGATAAAGATCAGTATTATGAACCTGGTTTTGAAAATAATAAAGATAAATATGAAGATTGGATGCCGAAAGATTATAAAGAACGTCGTGCAGAAAACTTCGGTGTTACCCGTAGTATCACTTTAGGTCGTATATTCGATTCCCGTGATAATATTTATGATCCCCATGAAGGTAAACGCATTGGTTATAGCTTAGAATGGGCAGGCTTAGGCGGTGACTTTGACTTTACCAAAGTAACTGCTGATTATCGTTATTATTATCGTGGCGGCGGTGAAACTGTTTGGGCTTTGAATCTGGGTGCTGGTTATGCTCATGGCGATATGCCGCTTAGCCAACGTTTCTCTATGGGCGGTAGCGAAACATTGCGTGGCTATGAAGATGATCAATTCCGTGGTAACAGTATGTTAAAAGCTACTTTAGAATATCGTTTCCCGATTGTTAAGAAAGTACAAGGTGTATTGTTCACCGATAATGGTTATGCTTGGGATAAACGTCATGAAGACGAATTCGATTTAGGACTTTTGAAAAATAGTTATGGTGTAGGCCTGCGTATTAACTCTCCTCTGGGACCTGTAAAACTGGATTACGGCTACGGCGATGATGGCGGTAAATTCCACTTCAGCTTCGGTGGCCAGTTCTAATAAGCGGAGCTTATTTTGTGATGAAGCTTAATAAGATTTTAATGTTTGCTGCAATGACCTGTGTGCCATTGCAGCATGCTTTTTCTGCACCGGTAACAAGTGTTGATGTACAGGTTATTGATGTTAATGCAGGTACTAGTCCTATACTTTTAGAGAAGATGAGTGCGAGTATGCAGGTTGTAGCTACGCAGCTTTTCGTCGATAAGGATACTACAACTATTACTGCTGCGAAAGATGATTATATTCGTCTTTTGACAGAAATCGGCGATCGTGTTTTTACTGGCTATGAGCTTACTGCAGTGGATATGAACGTAGGTGGTAATCTAAGCATTGCCTTATATGCTCGTCCGTGGAGCTCCATTATTACCGAGCCGAAGATAGATTTGGAATTTTCCGGCGTAGAGCCGCAAACAGCATCTTTATTGCAAAAACGCATTCCGCAGCTTAAAGAAAAACTACGGCAGACTATCAGTGGTGCTTCTGTAGATGCCAGTGACTGGGCTGGTGGAGTTTTGCGTAAAATGGTCCGTGAGGAAATAGAACGTCAGCTGCCGGAATTTAAAGCTGCGGTGGATGTACTGCAGGAAAATAATCAAACTGTAGTACAAATAGTTATCTATCCTGTAGGACAATTAGTGCGCAATATCGATTATGAATTGCGTAGTGAGGCAGTACCTAATATACTGCTGATGAACATGAAATATAAGTATGACGGAGAGTGCGATAAGCTGCGCGGTCTGCCGTTGGCTTATATCAAGCGTCATAAGCAGGAATTAGAACAGATACTTACAGAAAAGCTTTTAAATGAGCCTGAGGTTAAAAATTTTAATTTGCAGCCTGTAGTAACTTTGACACCAGAGGCGGATTTAGGTGTTAATATTATGATAACTTCGGACGAATATAAAATCTGGTTCGAGGGCTATGGTGATATTGGGCGAGATAGGAATAATTTATCTGGCAAAGCACATATAGGTAAATTCGTTTCAAAAAATGGTGAGCTTTTTGGTGAAGCTGAAGTTTTATTAGATGATGTAGAGTGGCGCTTTGCTCCTGGATATGCTCATTATTGGGGCAAGAGTACGTTTAGCTATATGCGTCGTATTCCTCTTGCAGATAATGTTTATAAACTGGAATATAATCTTAGTCCTAAATGGCGTTTGCGTGCAGAGCATTTTTCTGGTGATGATCGAAATGAATTTGCGGTACGTTATCGTATCCATGAATTTCTAAGTGCAGAATACGTTTATGGTGGGGACGAACTTTATTTACAAATCATAGGAAATTTATAGCTATTCTTGAAAGAATTGGTGTAGACTGTTATAATAAAATATATATGTTTATTTAATTTTATAGTCAAAGAAAGTAGGTATTTTAATCATGATGCAGCAATTGCGTAATCCCAAAAATGTAAAAGTAATTTCCCTGTTTATTGCAGCTGTTTTTGTTCTGGGCTGTTTTGCACTGTCCTTCACTCAAAGCGGCTTCGGTAAATCTGCGTCTGCAGCTTCCAGTGAATCTGCAATCGGTGTTGTAAATTACCAAATGCTGATCGCTCAAAGCCCGGACCTGAAAAGTGTTGATGAAGCTATGAGAAAAGAAGTTGAAACTGCGCAAAAAGATTTTAATGAAAAAAGCAAGAACATGAATGAATCTGAAAAAAGACGTTTCTATACTCAAACTCAAGAACGTCTGCAAAATAAACAAAAAGAATTGATGAATCCTGTTCTGAAAAAAATTGAAGAAAGCATTAAAAAAGTAGCAGATAAAAAAGGTTTGTCCGTAGTTGTAGAAAAAGCTACCGTAGTTTACGGTGGTGTTGACATTACCGACGAAGTTGCTAAAACTCTGCAATCTGCAAAATAAGAACCTTGGACAGGCCCTGTGAAATAAAAGGGCCTTCTTTACTGTAAAACAAAGGAGAAACACATGGCTATAACAAGGATGGGGAAAATCAGTGCTGTTCTTGTGGCTGCTATGCTTATTTCTGCTTGCGGTGCCAATATTCATGGGCAGCAGGAAAAAATAGCTGTTGTCAATTGGGATAAGGCACAGGCGGAACATCCTCAATATACTAAACTGGAAAAAGGTGAAAAGATACTGAAGGATTTGTTGCTGAAACGCAAGGGTCAGGAACAACTGGCAAAGGTACAGATGGGAAGTCTGCAAAAATTGCGTAATTTACGTCAGTTAAGTCAGCAAGGATATTTGCAGGCAGAATTTAATACCAAAATGGTAGAACAGCGTGAGCGTGAAAATGTCAAGCTGCGTAAATTTGTAGATACTGTAGAGGCGGAAGCCGAAGCAAAGGTTGCTGTCAGACGCAAAAGTGTAGAGGATAGCTATCAGCTGCAGCTTTTCAATTTGCGGGCGGTGCTTGCCTCAGTAAAAATGAAGCCTGAGGAAAAAGCTAAGCTACAGGAAGAATTGCAGCAGGTACAACAGAAGCGTGCCGTGGAAATGCAGGCTGTAAATATGGAAAAACAAGCATACATTGATGCTAAGGTTAAACCGTATGTAGCAGAAATGCAGCAGCGCTTGGCTGAGGCAGCACAGGAGTACCATGCAGATATTGCGCAACAGCTGAATGCACGTGAGGGTAAGGACCGGAAGCTTCTGGAGGAAGCCTCCCCTGCTTTAAATAATGCATTAAGCATTATGGATAAAGAAATTGATAAGCAGCAGGAAAAAAATGATAAACTGCGTAAAAAAATCAATAACGATATCGAAAGCAGTGCGATTAAGCTGGCACATGAACGTGGTTATACAATAGTATTTAATAAATATAAGGTTAATCTTAAAGCTGATGATATCACTGATGCAGTGGTTCAGGAATTAAAAAAATAAATCTGTAATATAAGCGAGGTTTTATAATTATGAAAAAAGTAATTGCCGGTTTAATGATTGCCGCTTCTATGTTAACTTTTGGCTGCGGTGGCCGTAATGCCGAATTCGGTACTGTTGATATGAAACAAGTTGAAGCAGAAGCTCCTATTATGAAAACAACTCAAGAAGATTTCACCAAGAAAATGACCGAACTTAAAGGCCAAATGGAAAAAGACTTGGCAGGTAAAAGCGGTGAAGAAGCTGCTAAGGTTACTGAAGATTATTCTGCAAAAGCTAAATTAGTACAAAGTGAAGCACAAAATAAAATCAAATCCAGCTTGGATGCAGCTTTGAATCAAGTTGCTAAAGAAAAAGGCTTGGGCGCTATTATGATTAAAGAAGCTGTTCCTCAAGGCGGCACTGATGTTACTAAAGACGTTATTGCAAAAATGAAATAGTTTAAGCACCCTAAGCGGGCGGGTCCGTCCGTCCGCTTTTTTGCATTATTGCAAAGTAATTTCTGTATTTATACAGAAGATGGAGGTATGAAATGGAGAAGAGTGTACAAGAATTAGCTGAATTTTTACACGGAACAGTAGAACATGACAACTCTGCTTTAAAAATTACCGGCGTTAACGGTTTAGTTGAAGCAGGTCCAAAAGATATTTCTTTTGCTGTTCCGCCGCATGTTGAGCATTGCCATTTGAGCAAAGCAGGTGTTATGGTATTAAGTCACGAAGACCCCGAACTGGACGGTCGTCCGGTTATTCGTGTCGAAAATCCTCGTGCTGCTTTTGCTGCTTTGTTAGAATTATTCCGTGCTCCTGAAGAAGTAGAACGTACTATAAGCCCCATGGCTTATGTATCTGCGAAAGCAAAAATTGGTGCGAATGTAGCAATCCAACCTTTTGCTGTTATTGAAGATGACGCAGAAGTAGGTGACGGTTGCATTATTTATCCCCATGCTTATGTTGGTAAACGTGTAAAAATGGGTGCTGACTGCATTCTTTATCCTAATACCACCATTCGTGAAGATTGTGTTTTAGGTAATCGTGTTATCCTGCAATCTGGAGCTGTTATCGGCGGTGACGGCTTTGGTTACATTACTCAAAACGGTAAACATAGCAAGGTATTACAAACAGGTAATGTTGTATTGCAGGATGATGTTGAAATCGGTAATAACACTTGTATCGACCGTGCAACTGTTGACAGTACTATTGTTGGCAAGGGCACTAAGATTGATAATCTGGTACATTTAGGTCACAATGATATTTTAGGTGAAAACTGCTTGGTTGTAGCACACGTTGGTATTTCCGGTAGTGTTACCGTTGGCAATAACGTTACTTTTGCAGGTCAGGTAGGTACTGTAGGTCATATCACTATCGGTGATAACTGTGTATTCGGTGGTAAGACCGGTGTTACTAATAATGTACCGGCAAATTCCGTAATGGGTGGCTTCCCTGCAATGCCGATGAAGGAATGGTTGCGTCAGGAAGCAAGCTTGCGTAAAGTTAGTGAAATAGCTAAGCGTGTTAAAGCATTAGAAAAAGAACTGCAGAAACTGCAGGAAATGAAGTAATTATAAGGGAGTGGAGTAGTGTTAGGCTACTATATTGTTAAGCTTTTCAGCAAGTTAATGTGCATTTCTCCGCGTTTTGTACGTAACCTGCTAGCACATTTTTTAGGCAGCGTAGCTGTTTTAGTAGTACCGCGTTGGCGTATGCAGATGGCGGAAGCAAATATCCGTGAATGTTTAGGCGTTAGCGATGAACGTGCAAAACAGATTGCTGCTGATAGTTTGCATCGTTTTGGTCGCATGGTTATAGAAGTAATGCGTTTCCCCTTGCTCAATGAAAAGACCATCCATGAGCAGGTTCAGGTTGAGGGTTTAGAATATTTGGAAACTGCTTATGCAGAAGGCAAAGGTGTCATCATGGCTACAGGTCACTATGGAAACTGGGAGCTTTTAGGTGCTACTGTTGCTCTGCACGGCTATCCGATGCTGTCTATTACTCGTAAACAGAATAACAGCCATATGGATAAGGCAATTAATGAATTTCGTGAGATGGTGGGACAACAGGTAACTTATAATCGTGGTAAGCACGGCCTTTTGGCTATTAGCCGTATGCTTAAGGAGAAAAATCTTTTAGGCGTACTTTTTGACCAGGATACTAATGATGACGGCGTTGAGCTGGATTTATTCGGTAAACGTTCTGTTATCCCCATGGGTGCAGCCGCTTTATCACGTATTTACGGCTCTCCGATTTTGCCGATTTTTATGCATAATAACGATGACGGCACTTGCTGTGCTAAAATTTATCCGCCTTTGTACACCCCGAAAACAGGCGATAAGCAAAGAGATTTTTATCAGGTTACGCGTAAATTGGTAGATATCTTAGAGATGGAAATCATTAATCACCCGGAAATGTGGTTCTGGGTACACGATCGTTGGAAAGATGGCAGACAACGATTCGGTAAAAAGAAATAATTTAGAAGGAGGATAAAGATGGCTGAAGAAATAAAAGAATATCAACATACTATTGCCAAGGAAGTTTCTTATTCCGGCATTGGTTTACATTCCGGTAAAGATGTTTTAATGACTTTAAAACCTGCTGCCGAGAATACAGGCATCACCTTTATTCGTACAGACCTTCCGGGTAAACCGGAAATAAAAGCCTTGGCAGAGAATGTAAGTTCTACTGTTAAAGCAACTACTCTGAGCGCTAATGGAGCAGAAGTTTTCACTGTAGAACATTTAATGGGTGCTTTGTCCATGATGGCTATTGATAATATCCGTATTGAAATGTCTTCTCCGGAACCACCGGTAACTGATGGCAGTGCAAAGATATTTTGTGAGCTGATTGAACAGGCCGGTATTGCTGAGCAAGCTGCTGAACGTCATGTATATGTTGTTGACAAAGCTTTCTCTGTTTATGACGGTGACCGTTATATTGTGGTTCTGCCTTATGATGGGTATAGAATTTCCTTTACATCTATTAACAAGCATCCGATGCTAGGTACTCAATATATGGATATTTTATTAGATAAGGAATCCTTTAAAAAAGAGATTATGGCTGCTAGAACAGTAGCTTTTACCTATGAACTGGATATGTTGAGAAAAATGGGTTTAGGTTTAGGTGGTTCTTTAGAAAACGTTGTTGTTTTTGACGAAGAAAAAATCTTGTCCGTACCGCGTTTTGATGACGAATTGATTAGACATAAAATTTTAGATGCTATTGGCGACTTGTATCTTTTGGGACCGATTAAAGCACATGTCATTGCTGTAAAAACCGGTCATGCTTTTAATGCTCAAATCGCAAAACAAATTCAGGCTTATAGAACAAAGGAGGAGTAAGAAATGACTATGTTAGATATCAATGAAATTAAAAAGATTTTACCGCATCGTTATCCTATGTTGCTGGTAGACCGTATTTTGGAAGTAGAACCGATGAAAAGAGCAGTAGGCGTTAAAAATATTACTGCTAACGAAATGCAATTCCTGGGTCATTTCCCTAATGAACCTATTATGCCTGGTGTATTATTGATTGAAGCTATGGCACAAGTTGGCGGCGTTGCTATGCTGTACCCGGAAGAAAACCGCGGTAAGATTGCTGTTTTTGCTAAAATCGATAATGTACGTTTCCGCAAACAAGTTATCCCTGGTGACCAAGTAATCACTACTGCAGAAGTAACAAAAATCATGCGTGGCAATATGGGTATTATTCATTGTGAAGGTCGTGTAGATGGTAAAGTTGCTTGCGAATGCGACTGTACCTTCGCTATCATGGATCCTAAAAAATAATAACAGGTAAAACATATCTAGCTGAAAAACATAGAAAAATGGCGAAATAGCTTAAAATTTCATGTTAATTTCAGAAAACAGCTATTTTTGCCACGCGAAAATATGACTGTGGGAATGATTATAATACTATGTTGAATAGTATTTAATTAATTACCTGATTAATAATTTTTTGGGGAGTGAACATAATGTCTTCAGTTATTTTGCCGGATAGTGGAATTCATGAAACCGCTATTATCCATCCTGACGCTAAAATCGGTAAGAATGTCAGCGTAGGTCCTTATGCTGTTATCGATTCTGATACCGTAATTGGCGATGGTTGTGTAATCGGTGCTCATGTTACCATTCATCAATATACAACTATTGGTAAAAATTGTACTTTTTATCCTGGTTGCTCCATTGGTGCAAAACCTCAGGATTTAAAATTTGTTGGTGAGAAATCTTATACCGTTATCGGTGACGGCGGTAGTTTCCGTGAATGCTGCACTGTTAATAGAGGCTGCGGTGAAGAAACCGAGACCCGTATCGGAAATAACATTCTGATGATGGCTTATACCCATGTTGCACATAACTGCGTTGTTGGTAATAACGTTATTATGTCCAATGTGGCAACTTTAGCGGGCCATGTTATTGTAGAAGACCGTGCTGTTATCGGTGGTTTATCTGCAGTACATCAATTCTGCAAAGTTGGCCGTAATGTAATGATCGGTGGTATGGCTCGTGTCGTACAAGATATTCCGCCGTTTATGATTGTTGCCGGCGACCCCGCTTTTGTTTCCGGCCTGAACAGCGTTGGTCTGTCCCGTGCAGGTATGCCTGCTGAAGAACGCAGTGAACTGAAAAAAGCTTTCCGTATTCTTTATCGCAGTGGTCTGCCTCTGCAGGAAGCTATTGCTACTATGGAATCTGAATTGGAAAGCTATGAACCTGTAGAGCATCTACTGCGTTTCCTGCGCAATGTTGAACGTGGTATCATCCGTACCCGTAGAGGCTAAGCTATGAAAAAATTAGGCATACTTTCCGGAATCGGTCATCTGCCTGTTGATGTGGCCCATTCTGCTAAAAGTATGGGATATGAAGTCGTTGCAATCGGTGTGGTTCCCAATATTGATGAGGAGCTGCCTACAAGCGTAGACTTTTATTATGATATCAATATCGGTAAGATTGGCAAAATTATTTCTACTTTAAAGAAACACAAAGTGACCAAGGTTACTATGATTGGTAAAGTAACTAAGGAAGTTTTGTATAAAGCCGGTGCTATTGTTCCTGACCTGCGTGCTATCAAAATTTTAGCAAGTGTTCCTGATCGTAAGGATGATACAATCATGAATGCGATTGTTAAAGAATTGGAAAGCGAAGGCATTGAGGTTATGGACCAGACACTGCTTATTAAACCTTTATTGCCGCAGCCAGGTGTGCTGACTAAGCGTCAGCCTACTGAAGCAGAGTTGGCAGATATGGAATTTGGCTTTGAAATGGCGAAGGCTATCGGTGGCTTGGATATCGGTCAGACTGTTGTCGTAAAAAATCGAGCAGTAATGGCCGTAGAAGCTATTGAGGGCACTGATGCCTGCATTTTACGCGGCGGTTACTTAGGTAAAGGCGGCGTTATCGTAGCCAAAGCTGCTAAGCCTTCTCAAGATCAACGTTTCGATATCCCTGGTTTTGGTACTAAAACCTTGGAGTCCATGATTTATGCAGGTGCTACCGGTATTATCATCGAAGCTGGCAATACTTTGATTGCAGAGCGTGAAAAAACTATTGCTTTAGCTGATGAACACAATATTACTATTGTTGTAAAATAAAATATCGTAAAAAAATTTGCATTTCTTTGCGGTTGGCAGACTATGTCAACCGCTTTTTGTGTTATAATATATACTGATAAATTATGTGAAAATATAGAACGAGGAGTAATCATGGCGAAAATACTGATTTCTGCCGGAGAAGCATCCGGTGATGTCCATGCAGCAGCTGTGACTGCTGCCATTAAAAAACTAGATAGTAGTGCCGAAGTATTTGGCATGGGCGGTGATGCATTGCGTGCAGCCGGCGGCGAAGTACTTTTCGATATTAAAGATCATGGTGTAATGGGATTTGTTGAGGTTATCCGCAAACTGCCGGATTTGTTCAAACTACGCAGTGATTTTGGTCGTGTTATGGATGAGCGCAAGCCTGATTGCCTAGTGGTTGTTGACTATCCTGGATTTAATATGAAACTGGCTAAAATGGCACATGACAAGGGTATTCCTGTTGTTTCCTATATTGCTCCATCTGCGTGGGCGTGGAATAAGGGGCGTGCTAAGAATGTAGCTAAAATTGTTGATAAGGTAGCTTGTATATTTCCCTTTGAATATGATGTATATAAAGAAGCAGGTGCTCCTGTAGAATTTGTCGGTCATCCTTTGGTGGATATTGTTCATCCTACTATGACTAAGGAGGAAGCAGCTGCCTTATTTGGGAAGAAAGCCGACGAAAAGCTAGTGCTGATTATGCCGGGCAGTCGTTTGATGGAAATTGAGAAAATGTTGCCAACTTTATTGGCAGGTGCGAAGCTTTTACAAAAGCAGATGCCTGATGTGCGTTTTGCTATGCCTCGTGCAGGTACAATTCCTATGGAAATGCTGCAGGAAAAAATTAAGGCTGCAGGCTTGGATGTACAGATTACTGAAGGTCATAATTATGATTTATTCAGTATTGCTGATTTAGCTTTGGCAACCAGTGGTACCGTAACTTTGGAAGCTGCTTTATGTGGTCTGCCCAGTGTTATTGTTTATCGTACATCTGCTATTAATGCATTTATTGCTAGATTGGTCATCAATATTCCTAATATCGGTCTGCCGAATATTGTGGCAGGTAAGCAAATCGTGCCGGAGCTGTTACAGGAAGATTTTACCCCGCAAAAAGTAGCGGATTCCGCTATGGCAATGTTAAAACCTGAAGCAAAGGAAAAGCTGCAGGAAGATTTGGCCTACATGAAACACAGATTGGGTGAACCGGGAGCGGTTAACCGTGTCGCTCAACTCATTTTAAAAATAGCTGAGGAGAAAAAATGAATTTATACTTTCGTGCATTAAAATATATTAAGCCATACCTGTTTCGTGGCGCCTGTGCTGCAATCTGTACAGCAATTGCAGCAGGTGGTACTGCATATCTGCCTTGGATTATCAAGGATATGGTGGACCAGGTTTTAAAAGAAAAAGACGTAGCGATGCTCAATTATATCGTTATCAGCATCATCGTAGTCTTTGTTATCCGTGGTATCGCTTATTATGGACAAAGCTATCTGATGAACTATGTTGGTCAACGTGTCATTATTGATATCCGCAAGGCTGTTTTTGAAAAACTGCAACGTTTAAGCTTAAGTTTTTATGACAAAAACAAAACCGGTACTATCATGAGTTATGTAACTAATGACGTTAACGCATTGCAATCTGCGATGGTGGAAAACGTTGTCGAAATGGTTACTGAAAGCGTTATTTTAATTGCTTCCATTGTCATGATGATTTATTTGGATTGGAAGCTGTTTTTAGTAACTTTTAGTACTTTCCCAATCGTTTTGTTGTTTATTGATCAATTCGGTAAACGTATTCGTAAATCTGGTAGCCGTATTCAGGAGGTAACTGCGGATATTACATCTGTATTACAAGAAACTGTTTCTTCTGCACGTGTTATTAAATCCTTCGTTCGTGAGGATTACGAAATTAATCGTTTTGATAAAGAAAATCTAAATAACTTCCGTGCTAATATGAAATATGCACAGTTATCTGCAACATTAACTCCTACTATTGAATTTGTTGCTGCTGTCGGCGTAACCATTATTTTATGGTATGGCGGTAACAGTGTTATTAATGGCAGCATTACTGCCGGCAGTTTAGTTGCTTTCTTAACTTATGCTGTTAATATTTCTAACCCGATTAAACGTCTGAGTCGTGTTATCGGCAATATCCAAAAAGCATTAGCTGCTGCTCAGCGTGTGTTCGATGTTTTGGATTTACCGGAAACAATTAAAAATACACCTGATGCTAAAGCTCTGCCTCCGGTTAAAGGTAAAGTTCGTTTTGATCACGTATCCTTCTCCTATGACCCGGGTGAAGAAGTTTTAAGTGATGTTTCCTTTGATGTTAAGCCCGGTGAAATGGTTGCCTTCGTAGGCCCGTCCGGTGCTGGCAAATCTACTGTTGCTAGTCTGCTGCCGCGTTTTTATGATGTAAATGATGGTAGTATTTCTATTGACGGTACAGATATTCGTGGTGTTACCTTAAATTCTCTGCGTGAACAGGTTGGTATTGTGCCTCAGGAAACAATTCTGTTCAATGGCAGTGTTTATGACAATATCCTTTATGGACGCCTTGATGCAACTAAAGAAGAGGTTGAAGCTGCAGCTAAAGCAGCTAATGCCCACAACTTTATTATGGAGCTTCCTGATGGTTATAATACTATGTTAGGTGACCGCGGTGTTAATATTTCCGGTGGTCAACGCCAGCGTATATCCATTGCCCGGGCAATACTGAAAAATCCTCAGATTCTGATTCTAGACGAGGCAACCTCTGCTCTGGATACAGAAAGCGAACGTGTTGTACAGGAGGCCTTGGACCGTTTGATGGTGGGTCGTACCTCCTTCGTTATTGCACATAGACTTTCTACGATTAAAAACGCTGATAAGATTATGGTTTTGGAAAAAGGTCGTCTGGTAGAACAAGGTACCCATGATGAACTGATGCAGCTGGATGGTTTATATGCACACTTATATAAAATCCAGTATCGCAGCAAAGAAGCTAATTAGGCCGAAAAGAGGTTAGTGCATGTATATCGTATATAACATTCTTATTTTAATAGTGCTGGTATTCTTTGTTCTGCCGTATTATACTTACCGCCTGTTTACAGAAAAAGGCTTTGCTCTGCGTTTCAAAGAGCAGGTTTTTGGTAATATAGCAGATGAAGAAATTGCCAAAGTAATGCGCAAGGACTGCATTTGGATTCATGGCGCTTCTGTCGGCGAAATTGTTGCTACCAGTCCTTTGGTAAAACAAATTCGCAAGGAAATGCCTGATCGTCCGGTGTTGGTTTCTGCATTTACTGTTGGTGGCTATAATATGGCTAAACAGATTATTCCTGAAGCTGATGCCATCATCTATTTCCCGTTAGATCTGCCGTTTGTAGCAGAATCCCTAGTAAAACGTATTCATCCAGGCGTATTTATGCCTGTTGAAACTGAATTGTGGCCGAACTTTTTGCGTGCCATTCGTGAACGTCATATTCCTGTAATGATGGTTAATGGTCGTATTTCTGAGAAATCTGTGAAAAACTACCGTTATCTTTATGGTATTTGGGATGATATGCTCAATACTGTAACTCGTTTCTGTATGCAGTCTAGTATAGATGCTGATTATATTGCTCATTTAGGTGCTGACAGAAATAAAATTTTCGTTACTGGTAATACTAAATTTGACCAAACTTATGCCGAAGTTACTCCCGAAGATTTAGAGAAATATCGCGTAGAATTAGGCCTGAAAAATGATTATCCTATTATTGTTGCAGGCTCTACTCATCCTGGTGAAGAGAAGATTTTGCTGGAATCCTTTAAAGTTGTCCGCGAAACTTATCCTAATGCCCGCTTGGTAATTGCTCCACGTAAAACTGCCCGTGCTGATGAAATTGCTAAATTAGCTAGTCATTACGGCTATGAAACAGGTTATCGCTCTAAAATGCTGGAGGAAACAGGTGAGCGTAAGGAATATCCCTTGCTGATTATTGATACTATCGGCGAATTAGGCCGTATTTATGCTGTTGGTGATGCTGTCTTTGTTGGCGGCTCTTTCAGTAATACAGGTGGTCATAATGTTTTGGAGCCTGCTGCTCATGCTAAACCAATTCTTGTTGGTCCCAGTATGCAGAATTTTAAAGACTCTTATGCGTTACTGAGCAAGGTTAAGGCTTGCAAAATGGTCAATAATAAAGCGGAGCTTACTAGTGAGCTGTTAGATATTCTGAAAAATGATGAACGTCGTACACAGATGGGTGCAGCCTCTCTGCAGGTAATTAAAGAAAATCGTGGTGCTGATATCCGCAGCATTTATTATTTAAAAGAATTATTGGATTTAACTTCTGTTCCTGCACGTGAATATGCTACTTATCCGATTAACACTCGTAATCTGACTGATGAAGGCGGTGCTCGTCTGCGTCATGGTGATGCGATTATCCAGTATATTTACCAGATTGCCTACGGCCCGGAAACTCCTTTTATGGGTTGGGTACTTTTGGCAATTTTACGTGGCATGTCCTATTTATATGAGTTTGGTGTTTGTTGCAAACTCAATTTGTATGAATCTGGTTTTATGAAACGAGAACGTTTGAATTGCTGTGTTATTTCCATCGGTAATATTACAGTTGGTGGTACGGGTAAAACACCTACTGCTCAGAAAATGGCTGCTATTGTGAAATCAATGGGTTATCGAGTTGTTATCTTAAATCGCGGTTATCGTTCTCATTGGGGTAAAGAGCTAGGCGTTGTTTCTAATGGAGATAAAATTTTCATGACTGCTTATGAAGCAGGTGACGAAGCTTACTTAATGGCTAAAACATTACCTGGTATTCCTGTTATTATCGGTAAGAACCGTGCTGTTACAGGTCGTTACGCTGTAGATAAGCTTAATGCAGAGGTTATCATCATGGACGATGGTTATCAGCATTGGCAATTAGAACGCGATTTAGATATTGTTTTGGTTGATACCTTGAATATGTTCGGCAACGGTTGCGTGCTGCCGCGTGGTACTTTGCGTGAGCCCTTGCAGAATTTAGCCCGTGGTGATTTATTCTTGTTAACCAAGACTGATCAAAGTAGTAAATTAAGCCGAATGCAGCTACGTCATACCATTGCTAAGTACAATGAGAATGCTCCTGTAATTGAAAGTATTCACCATCCGAAAAACTTTGTAGAAATTGCTGATTGGTATAAAGGTATTTCTGAAAATATCAAGGATTTGGAAGAACTGAAGGGTAAGGATGTTATGGTGTTCTCCGCTATAGGTAACCCGTCTTCTTTTGAACAGACCTTGTCCAGTATCGGTTTGAATATTTTAGAAGCTGTTCGTTATCCTGACCATCATGATTATGGAATGCTGGAAATGCAATATATCAATGAACGTGCTAGCAGCTTAAAGGCTGTAGCGATGATTGCTACGGCTAAGGATGCTGTAAAGATTCCGACAGAGTTTATCTATTCTGCACGTGAGATACCCTTGTACATTTTGAACATGGATATCTGTATTACTGAAGGAATGGATAAGTTTAAAGAATATATTGATAATGCCATCAAAAAGGAGCTTGATAAATGATGAAAGTATTGTGTGTAATTCCTGCCCGTTATGCATCTACCAGACTGCCTGGTAAACCGTTATCTATGATTGCCGGTAAACCAATGATTCAACATGTTTATGAACGTGCCTGCATGGCAGAGTTGCCTGATGAAGTTGTAGTTGCTACTGACAATGAATTGGTGCAAAAGGCTGTAGAAGGCTTTGGCGGTAAAGCAATGATGACTTCTCCTGATCATCCCAGCGGTACTGATCGTCTGGCAGAAGTTGCTTTAAATTATCCTGATGTTGATGTTATTGTCAATGTTCAAGGTGATGAACCAATGATTCCGCCTGAAGTTATTGACCGTCTGGCTAATGCTTTTACTGAAGATGAAAATCTGAATATGGCTACCTTAAAGGTGCTGATGCCGGAAGAGGATTATGATAATCCTGCAGCTGTTAAGGTCGTAACGGACTTAAATGGTTATGCTTTGTATTTCTCCCGCAGTTTAATGCCGTATCCGCGTAATAAACCGGAAGATTATAAGGTATTTAAGCATGTAGGCATTTATGCATATCGTCGTGATTTTCTGCTGAAATACGCAGCATTGACTCCGACACCGCTAGAGCGTGCTGAAAGCTTGGAACAATTGCGTGCTTTGGAAAATGGTTATAAAATTAAAGTTTTGGAAAGCGATTTCCAAGGTATCGGTGTAGATACTCCTGAAGATTTGGCCGCAGTTAACGCATTGTTTGTAAAAATGAATAAATAATTGGAGGTTGACCATGCATATTGTTAAAGTTGGTAATTATGAAGTAGGTCAGGGACATCCGCTGCTGCTTATGGCAGGCCCTTGTGTTCTGGAAGGATATGAACGCAGCTTGATGATTGGTCAGCGTACTAAAGCGATTTGCGAAAAATTAGGTATTCCTTATGTTTTCAAGGCCTCTTTTGATAAGGCTAATCGTTCTTCATTTAATTCCTTCCGTGGACCTGGTATTGAAGAAGGATTGAAGATTTTAGCACAAATCAAAAAAGACTTGAATGTACCTGTTGTAACTGATATTCATGAACCATGGCAGGCAGAAAAAGTTGCTGAAGTTGCAGATATTTTGCAAATTCCTGCTTTTTTGTGTCGTCAGACAGATCTTGTTTATGCTGCTGCTAAAACCGGTAGGACTGTAAACGTAAAAAAAGGTCAGTTCCTGGCACCGTGGGATATGAAAAATGTTATTAAAAAAGTAGAAGAAGTAGGCAACCAAAATATTATGTTGACCGAGCGTGGTGCAAGCTTCGGTTACAACACCTTAGTAACCGATATGCGTGGTTTGGCTATTATGCGTGAATTAGGTTATCCTGTAGTTATGGATGCAACTCACAGTGTACAGATTCCTGGTGGACAAGGTACCTCCAGCGGTGGTCAGAGCCAATATGTACCGCATATGGCACGTGCTGCGGCTGCTGTCGGTATTGATGCATTATTCCTTGAAGTACATGATAATCCTGAAGAAGCTTTATCCGATGGTCCGAACATGGTGAAATTAGATAATCTAGAAAAGCTTTTACAAGATGTTATGTCTATCGATAAAATTGTTCGTGGCTGATTAAGAAAGGTGGCAGAAGAATGGAAGCAATGCTTGAGCATGCACGTTCCGTGCTGCGTATGGAAGCAGAAGCTATTTTAGAGCTTGTGCCCAGAATAGATGATAATTTTTCCGCGGCTATTAAAATGATTATGGAATGTCAGGGTCGTACCGTCATTACCGGTATGGGTAAATCCGGCATTATCGGTCGTAAAATGGCTGCTACTTTAGCTAGTACAGGTACTCCGTCCTTTTACCTGCATCCTGCAGAAGGTATTCATGGTGATTTAGGCATGGTAACTTGTCATGATGTAGTTATTGCTTTGTCTAATAGTGGCGAAACTGGTGAAGTATTAAATATTTTACCTTCCTTACGTCGCATTGGTGCTAAAATTATTGCAATGGTAGGTAATCCAAATTCTACTTTGGCAAAGAATGCTGATGTAATTTTAAACGTTGGTGTCAGCAAGGAGGCTTGTCCTTTAGGTTTGGCTCCTACCAGCAGTACTACTGCTGCTTTAGCTTATGGTGATGCTTTGGCGTTAGCTTTATTGCAAAAGCACAATTTTACTGCTAGCCAGTTTGCAATTTTCCATCCCGGCGGAAGCTTGGGACGTAAGCTGCTGCTTACTGTCGGTAGCATTATGCATAAGGACAACGAAAATCCGACTGTCTTGGCAGATACTAAGGTGCAGGATGCTTTGTTCGTTATTACTGACAAAGGCTTAGGTGCTGTTTCCGTTGTTGATGAAAACGGCATTATGCAGGGTGTTTTGACTGATGGAGATATTCGTCGCGGACTGAGCAAGGGTGTTGACTTCCTGCAACGTCCTGTAAAAGAATTGATGACTGCAAATCCGAAAACTATTACTCAGGATAAGTTGGCAGCACATGCTTTACATATTATGGAAAGCAATAAGCCGAAGCCAATTACTGTTCTGCCTGTTATTGATGAACATAATAAGGTAATCGGTCTTTTACATATGACCGACCTTGTAAGACAGGGTGTGGTTTAATCATGGCTATGAATTCACAGGTTAACATCAATACTGTAGATTCTAAAGCAGAGCTTTTGTTAGAATTACAACAAATCCGCTTGCTGGCTATGGATGTGGATGGTGTACTTACTGATGGCAGTCTGAATATCGGTGCGGAGGGAGAGCTGTTTAAGGCTTTTAATGCTAAAGATGGTATGGGCATCAGTTTAGCAATGCGTAACGGCTTAGAAATTGCACTGATTACTGGACGTCGTAGTGAGATTATCCATCGCCGTGCCGAGGAGCTTGGTATTACTTTGTTGTATGAAGGTGTTAAGGATAAGGCACTACAGCTTAAACAGATTGCTGCTGAACGTGGCATCAGCTTGGATGAAATCGCTTATATGGGCGATGATTTAAATGATTTGCCGGCTATGGTGCAGGCAGGAATCAGTTTTGCTCCTGCAGATGCAGCAAAGGACGTATTGAAAGCGGTTAATGCAGTTGCTTCCTGCAACGGCGGACGTGGTGCAGTACGTGAAATTATTGAGCTTATCTTAGAAGCTCAAGGTAAATGGGAAAATATTGTTAAGGCTTATATGAGCCATGGTCAAGGAGATAAGCAATAATGTGGCTTTATTATTTATTAAAAACTATCAGTACAGTGGTATCATGGCTGCCGTATAGAGCAATAGTAGTAATCGGCCGCGGCTTAGGTCATCTTTATCATAAGATTGCCAAAAAGCAAAGAATTCGTGCCGAAGAAGCTATTCGCGAACGCTTAGGTTATAGCGAGGAGCAGGCTGCGGCAACGATTAAATCATTGTTTGTCAAACTGGGCATTACGTTTATGGAAATTATGTATATGCCTGCTTTGAATAAGGATAATATTCGTGGACTGGTTACCTTTGACCGTCCTGAAGTTTTATGGGATGCTTTACATGAAGGTCATGGTGTTGTTATGCTGGCCTGCCATATGGATAACTGGGAATGGCTTGGTGCAGGATTAGCACTGCATGGCTTTCCTCTTAGTGCAGTAGAAAAACCTCAACCAAACCGTGTATACAGCGATTTTATGAATGAGCTGCGCAAGGGTGTAGGGCAAGAAATTTTTTCTCGTGGTACTAGTGAAATATTAGGTTGTGCAAGAGCAATGAAAAAGGGACGTATGTTAGGCTTGATTGCAGATCAGGATGGTGGCTATGACGGTATTTTTGTACCGTTCTTAGGTAAGATGGCTTCTACTCCTAATGGTCCTGCATATTTTGCCCGTAAATTCAAAGCACCGATTATTCCGATTTTTATCGTGCGTAAGCCTGACGGCTATGGTCATACTGCTATTGTTCGTGACCCGATTCGTTATGAATTTACCGGTGACCAAAAGGTTGATGATTATAACGTAACCTTAAAAATGACCCAAGAGGTTGAACGTATTATTAAAGAATATCCGGATAACTGGCTGTGGTTCCAACATCGTTGGAATACTCCTTATACACCACCGGAGGAAGGAAAGCAGGCTGATGAAAAATAAGAAGGTAATCTTATCTATTGCTGCCGGAATTGCTGTAGCTACAGCACTTATTGCGTGGCTGATGCTGGGCGGCAAGGCACCTGTGAAAATTGATGCCGGAAATGGTGTAAGTGCACAGGTTAATGCGTCCCTGAAAAATAGTGAGCTGAAACGCGAGAAAAACGGTAAGCTGTTATGGAAGTTTACTGTTGCTGAGGTGGTAAACGATAAACAAGCCAATACTGCTTATTTGAAAGGCATAAAGGGCAAGATTTATCGTGATGACGGTAGCTATATTGATATTTCCGCTGATAAAGGTTCTGCGGAAATCAGTAAAAACGACTTTTCTTTAGAGGGTAAGGTACAAGCTGTTTTAAATACCGGCGGTGAATTTTATGCCGATAAAATTACTTGGAACCAGACCAAAGAAACTATTACCGGCAGCGGTAATGTTAAAATGATTAAGGGTGAGTGGAAAGCAACTGCTGATACCGCCATTACTACAAGTGCTTTTCAAAGTGTCAAACTGAAAGGCAATGCTAAAGTCGAGAAAGGCGGCGAATAATGATGCATTACAAGAAAACAGTTTTACTAGCTGCGGCTTTACTTACTTTAAGTGCTGCTGCAACTGCCTGGGCAGCTCCTGGAAATTTCAGTGTTAAGGCTGACGAATTAGAATATAATCTGCAAACTGGCGAAGGTACTGCTAAAGGTCATGTTGTTTTAACCCAGGATGGCGGTAAAGCAACTGCTGATTTTGCTAGATTCAATAGTAAAACTAAAAGCGGTACTTTAACCGGTAATGTTGTTGCTGACAGAGATAATGCACATATCACCTGTAATGAATTTGTTGCACATAATGAAAATGATCTGTCTGCTATAGGTAGTGCTACTGTGAGCAAAGACGGTAAGACCTTGAGCTCTGATCGTGTAGACTATTACAAAACTCGTCAATTTGCTGAAACTACAGGTGGCTGGGCACGTCTGACAGATGCTGATGGCAGTGTTTTGAATGCAGCAAAAATTGATTATGATATGGCTAATGGTGTGGCTAATGCAACCGGCGGTGTTGATATCCGAAGTGATGCCCGCAATTTGACTGCTTCTGCGGATAGAGCCGTTTATAAAACTGATAATAGTGGTTATGTAGAATTAATCGGTAATGCTCAGGCTACTCAGAACGGTAATTCTGTAGCAGGTGATACTCTGCGCCTGACTAATACTAATGTTGCTATTGCTGATGGTAATGTAAAAATTCACTATATTCCTGAAAAGCAGCCGGCATTGCCGGGAAAAGAGCAACCCGTTGCTGAAGAACAAGCTTTGGCTTAATAACGGAGGTTGTGGATTTGATTATAAAGACAGATAATCTTGTAAAAAGCTATTCCGGACGTAAGGTTGTGGACGGTGTCAGCATCAGCGTAGAACAGGGTACTGTTGTTGGTTTACTTGGACCTAATGGTGCAGGTAAGACTACTACCTTCTATATGATAGTCGGCATTGAAAAACCTAACTCCGGTGTAGTTACCTTGGATGATAAGGATATTTCTCATATGGCAATGTATGAGCGTGCTCGTTCAGGTATTGGCTATTTGCCGCAGGAGGCGTCTATTTTCAGTAAAATGACTGTAGAAGAAAATATTATGGCCATTTTAGAAACCACTGATATGAATGCTGATGAACGCGAAGCTAAGATGAATGCTTTAATCGAAGAATTCCGCTTAGAGCATGTGCGTAAAAGTGAGGGTAAAGCTTTATCCGGCGGTGAACGTCGTCGTGTAGAAATTGCTCGTGCTTTGGCTACAGACCCGGCATTTATTTTGCTGGATGAACCATTTGCCGGTATTGACCCCATTGCTGTTGCCGATATTCAAGGCATGATTGCTCATCTTGCACAACGTGGCATCGGTATTCTTATTACTGATCATAACGTGCGTGAAACATTGAGCATTGTTGATAAGGCTTATATTTTAGCTGAAGGTAAAATTTTATTGCATGGTGATAGTCATACTATTGCTAATGATCCCATTGCCCGTAAATATTATTTGGGTGATAACTTTACTATGTAGGAGGAAGAAATGCATTTACGTTTATTAGACCGTTATGTTCTTAAGGAACTGCTGTATCCTTTTGTATTCGGTATTGCTGCTTTCTCTAGCATTTTCATTGCCAGCACTATGCTGTTCAAGATTACCCAATACATGACTAGATACGGTGCATCCATAGAAACCATTGCTCGACTCTTTATGTACAATCTGCCTGAAATCATTAACTATACCTTCCCGATGTCTATGCTTTTAGCAGCATTGATGGCTTTTGGTAAATTGTCCGGCAGCAGTGAAATTACTGCGATGAAAGCAGGCGGTGTCAGTTACTATCGTATTGTCGCTCCTGTACTTGTCGTAGGTTTTGTCGTAAGTATGTTCTCTATGGTATGGGCAGAAAAAGTTGTTCCTGCCTCTAAGGTAGAATCGGCACGTATTCTTAGCGAAGAAATTAAGCATAATACTAAGCCGACTACTCAAAATCATATTGTCATCAAAACTATCAGCGGTGATACTCAACGTATTACTTATGCTAATAAGTTTGATGAAAAAGAAGGTAAAATGACAGGTATTACCATCGAAGAATTCCATAAGGGTCAGATTGCCCGTATTCAGACTGCTAAAGAAGGCTATTGGAAAAATGGTTCTTGGCAAATTCTTAATGGTAATGTATTTGCTTTAAATGATGAAGAAGGCATTCAAAGCACTGCTAAATTTACCGAACAGATTATTCCCTTAAACTTTTCTCCGAAACAGATTTCTTGGGAACAGAAGGAACCGGAGGAAATGACTATCCGCGAGCTGCGTGAATATATCGGTATGCTGGAGGAACAGCAATCTCCGACATCTCGTCAATGGTGTGAAATTTTCATGCGTATCAATATTCCGTTGGCAAGCTTCTTCTTCGCGATGATTGGTGCCTGCCTGGGTACTCAAAAACAACGTACCAGCTCTTCCATCGGTTTAGGTATCAGCATTATTGTTATTTTCATTTATTATGCAGTAATGACCTTTACCACAGGTTTAGGTAAGGGTGGTGCAATGCCGCCGCTTCTGGCTTGTGCATTACCAAATATTCTTTGCTTGATTGCAGGAATTTATTTGATGAAGAAGAAAAATGTATAAGATTATATTTGAATTAAAAAGGGTGGTGAGCACTTGGTTGGTATCAGATTGATAGTTATTATGGCTATCGTAGGTGCACTTATTGCTTATATTGCTGATAAAATGGGTAGCAAAATAGGCAAGAAAAAGCTGTCGGTTTTCGGCCTGCGTCCTAAATATACATCTATTTTGCTTACTGCTTTAAGTGGTAGTATTATCGCTGTTCTTACTATCAGTGTTATGGCTATTGCATCCCAAAGTGCGCGTACTGCTCTTTTTGGCATGGATAAGTTACAAAAAGAACTGCGTATGCTGAATTCTGAAAAGGACTTTGCTGCGAAGGCTTTAGCTACTGCTAAAGAGAAGGTAACTGCCCAGAATAAGCAGATTAGTATTTTAGATGCGAAGATTTTAGAAAGCACTAGAGAAAATGACGAAATGGAAGCTAGATTAGGCCAACTGAATGAAAAATATCGTTTGGCTCAAAGTGAGGTTGATTCCTTGACGAGCTCTAAGGTTCAGTTGACTAATGAAGTCGAGGATTTGGAAAAAACTACAGCTGCTTTGCGCAAAGGAATCATCACGATGCGTGAAGGACAGGTTTATTTCCGTGCCGGCGAGGTTTTGTATGCAGGTGTACTTCATGGCGGTCTGACTCATGAAGAAAATATAGCCCAAGTTAATTGGTTACTGCAAAACTCTAACGAAGCAGCTTTACAACGCTTAGGCTTGCAGGATAAAGATGAACCGGTTCAGGCAATCTGGATTTCTAAGAATATCGTGAACAAAGCAGTTGCTGCTTTGGATAACAGCCAAGGTGATTTGCTGCTGCGTGTACGTGCTGTAGCTAATATCATTGTCGGTGAATTGGCAGTCTGCAACATCGAAATTATTAATAATAAGTTCATCTATCCTGATGGTTCCTTGATTTTGAGTGCCGACTACGATTTAAATAAGTCTGATTTGAGCAATGAAGAGGTATTAATGGGCTTCTTGACTCAGATTAATCATAATGCTGTTAAAGCAGGTGTGTTACCGGATCCTTTGACTGGTAAGGTCGGTAATATGGATGCGGCAACTATGATTGATGCAAGTAATGCTATTAGACGTACCGATGGTATCTTTACTCTGCGCGCTTATGCGAAGGGGAATATTACTGCTGCCGGTCCTGTAAGAGTACGCTTAGAAGTGGAAAAAGGCAATGATTAAAATCTTAGGTATAGATCCCGGACGTAGTAAAACAGGTCTAGCCTTGACGGAGGCTGACGGGAAAATTTTAAATCTACATATTGCGGCAACGGCGGCGATTGCTGAGGAGCTGCGTGCTTTTGTCGGTGAAGAGCCGTTAGCGATGATTATCATGGGTAATGGTACGAACAGTAAGACGATTGCCAAGGTAGTACAACAGCTATATCCGCTGACGAAACTGCATTTAGTAGGTGAAGCTCATAGTACAGAGGATGCTCGTACCTTATATTGGCAGGAAAATCCGCCCAAGGGTTGGCGCAGGCTAGTACCGTTAGGTTTGCAGGTTCCGCCGATACCTTTAGATGCCTATGCGGCAGTAATCCAGGTACGCCGTTGGCTGCAACAAAATAATTAATGAGTGTAGCAAAAAGCTATGCATTTTGGTTTGGTGCCGATTGCATAGCTTTTTCTATAAAAGAGGGGAAAGTTGTTACAAATAATATATAATATTGTATAAAAATCTATAAATTATTTAAAGATTGTA
>UQWU01000003.1 GCA_900544885.1 uncultured Phascolarctobacterium sp.
ACAGCAGCTTCCATAACTGCCGGCAGACGGCCTTTAATCATCGGGTCCTCAAAGAAGAGATTATGCAGATGTTCGTCAATCATGCTGTTAACCCAGGACAAGGTCTGGGATTTACGACGTTTGTCGAACGCGCCACTCTCTTTAGTAACCTTTTCAAAATGTTTCATAACAGCCCACAGCTCCATCAAGCCCTCTTTTTTCAAAGCAGAGCAACGATAAGCATGAGTCTTCCAGCCTTCAGTTGCTGGTCTGATAAACTCTATCATGCGTTCATACTCGCCTTGGGTGACAATAGCCTTGGGCAGATTATCACCATCGGCTTTGTTAACCACAATAGCGTCTGCTACTTCCATGATGCCCTTCTTGATGCCCTGCAAGTCATCGCCGGCACCTGTAAGTACAACCAACATGAAGAAATCGACCATTGAACGGACTGTAATTTCAGATTGACCTACACCAACGGTTTCTACAAGTATTACGTCACAGCCTGCAGCTTCACAAAGAAGCATAGTTTCACGACTCTTACGTGCTACACCGCCCAAAGTACCTTTGGCAGGAGAAGGACGGATAAAGCAGTTAGGTTCACGTGAAAGCAACTGCATACGTGTTTTATCGCCCAGAATAGAGCCACCGGTAATGGAGCTTGTCGGGTCGACTGCCAGTACTGCAACCTTGCAGCCTTGATGGCACAGCATTTGTCCGAAGGCTTCAATAAAAGTACTTTTACCTGCACCAGGAACACCACTGATACCGATACGCAGTGCTTTACCTGTATACGGTAAGAGTGCCTGCAATACACGTTGTGCTTTATCAAAATCACGTGGAGCATTACTTTCAATCAAAGTAATTGCTTGAGAAAGGATCTTGCGATCGCCTGCACTGACTCCCTTCACCAATTCCTCTGCAGACAAGCGTTTTCTTAGAGGAAAGCGTCTTTCCATGGCTGCAGGGGTATATTTCTCCTCTGATACAGCATTTACGGAACTATCAATTCCGTGCATTACGGTACAAGCGAAATTTGGGTCTTTTTTCAGGGGTACCCAACTTGGACGCGGGTCTTTTTCACCAGTTTCAGGCATTTAACTCACCTCAGTCTTCAGCACGTTCGGCTTTTGCACGATCAACCAGCATTTGCAACAGTTGAGTGCAGCATTTAGGAATATTGGTACCAGGGCCAAAGATGCCAGCAGCACCATGTTCATACAGATAATCATAATCTTGTGCCGGGATTACGCCGCCGATGCAAACCATGATATCTTCACGGCCGAGTTTTTTGAGTTCTTCAACCAGTGCCGGTAACAAGGTTTTGTGGCCTGCAGCCAAGGAGGAGAAGCCAACCATATCAACGTCGTTATCTACAGCGTCTTGAGCAGTTTCTTCCGGAGTTTGGAACAGAGGACCAACGTCGACGGTCCAGCCCATATCTGCAAAGGAAGTTGCCAATACTTTTTGACCACGGTCATGACCATCTTGACCCATCTTAGCCAAGAAGATACGAGGACGACGGCCTTCTAATTTTTCAAATTCGTTAGCCAGGTTAGTAGCTACTTGCAGATCATCACTGCCGCTGAATTCGCTGGAATATACACCGGATACAGTGTGGATTACAGCATTGAAACGACCGGATACTTTTTCAACTGCATCGGAAATTTCACCCAAAGAAGCACGGTCGCGTGCTGCTTGTACAGCCATTTCCAGCAAGTTGCCGTTGTCACGGGATTCTGCAGCTTGAGTAATAGCAGCCAAGTCGCGTTGTACTTTGTCGTTATCACGTTCAGCTCTCAGTTTTTCCAGACGTTTAATTTGTGCATTACGTACAGCGGTGTTATCGATGGACAATACGTTCAGCGGATCTTCTTTAGCCAGACGATATTTGTTCAGACCAACAATGGTTTCTTTACCGCTATCGATGTTAGCTTGACGGCGAGCAGCGCATTCTTCGATACGCATTTTCGGCAAACCAGTTGCAATAGCTTTAGCCATACCGCCCAAAGCTTCAACTTCTTGGATATGAGCCCAAGCACGGCGGATAATTTCATTAGTAAGGTATTCCAGATAGTAGGAACCGCCCCACGGATCGATAATCTTGCAGACTTTAGTTTCATCTTGAATATACAATTGAGTGTTACGAGCCAGACGTGCAGAGAAGTCGGTCGGCAATGCAATTGCTTCGTCAAGTGCGTTAGTATGCAAGGATTGGGTATGACCCAGAGCAGCAGACATAGCTTCCATAGCAGTACGAGCAATGTTGTTGAACGGATCCTGTTCGGTCAAAGACCAGCCGGAAGTCTGGCTGTGAGTACGCAGTGCCATGGATTTAGGATTCTTAGCGCCGAAGCCTTTAAGAATTTTAGCCCACAGAACACGAGCTGCACGCATTTTTGCAACTTCCATGAAGTAATTTTTGCCCATATCCCAGAAGAAGGACAGACGTTTTGCGAAAGCATCAACAGGCAGGCCTGCAGCTTCACCAGTACGGATATATTCCATACCATCGGCCAGAGTATAAGCCAATTCCAAATCGCAAGTAGCACCGCATTCTTGAATGTGGTAACCGGAAATGGAAATACTGTTGAATTTCGGCATGTATTTAGTGGTGTATTCGAAAATATCACCGATGATACGCATGGACATAGCAGGCGGATAAATGTAGGTGTTACGAACCATGAACTCTTTCAGAATATCGTTCTGAATAGTACCGGCCATAATAGATTTATCTACGCCTTGTTCTTCACCGGATACGATGAAGAATGCCAAAATCGGCAGTACTGCGCCATTCATAGTCATAGATACGGACATTTGATCCAGAGGAATACCAGAGAACAGAATGTTCATATCAAGCATGGAACAAACAGATACACCGGCTTTACCAACGTCGCCGACAACACGCGGGTTATCAGCATCATAACCACGGTGAGTAGGTAAGTCGAACGCAATGGACAGACCTTTCTGACCTGCTGCCAAGTTACGACGATAGAATGCATTAGATTCTTCAGCGGTGGAGAAACCTGCATATTGACGTACAGTCCACGGACGGAATACATACATGGTGGAGTAAGGTCCACGCAGGAACGGAGGAATACCGCTCATAAAGTCCAGATGGTTGCATTGGTCATATACGTCTTTGGTATATAAAGGAGCTTTAGGAATACGCTCCAGAGTTGTATCATAGAGGGCGTCATAGTTTTCGCCCATTTTAGCTTCCAGATTTTTCTTCCATTCGTCATAAGAACAGGATGGGTGATTAGGAAGGGTAACTTTAGTGAAATCAGGATTAATGCTCATTATTCAATCATTCCCTTCTTCTTTTGCAGCATTTTCAAAGTAGCAAAGCAGTTAGCTTTGACACTGATGAAATCATCTACACCGGCTTCGCGGTAGATAGCTTCCATATCTTTAGGAGCAGCACCTGCCAAGAACAAGGTCATGTTCGGGTTAGCTGCTTTCAGCATCGGAGCCAGAGCAGGAACATCTTCCGGATAAGTTGCGTCGGTGGAGCAGATAACAGCTACATCGTACGGAGTACCTTTATCATCAATGCCGGCTTTCAATGCTTCTACGCATTTTTCATAACGAGAACCAGGTTTACCTTCGTCATCTTGGAAACCATTGTTCAGATGAACGTTGAATTCGCCAACTTGCAGGAAGCTGGTAGAGAAATCAGCTCTAGCTTTATGTTGCGGAATCGGTCCCATGTTAGCCAAGAAGATTTCAACATTTTTACCGGTTTTAGCAACATAATCTTCGGTATCGAAGCGCAGTGCTTCATAACGTTCAGTCCAGTGATGAGCAGCGATTGCTTCTACACTTTCTACTTGCTCAGCTTTGCAGCCTGCAGCAGCAACTTGACCAATAGTCGCACCATTGGAGAATGCTTCGATAGCGCCTTCAACAGTTTCTACATTTGCCAATTTACCTGCCAGATAATTAGTATCAATATCAGCAACATAAGCAGCTACAGCAGCTTCACGTTGTTTTTTCAGTTTCGGAGTATCTTCTTCACGACGTTCCAGAGGTTCTTCAGTCATGTTAGGATACATATTTACGCCAACAGCACGGTCACTGCGCATTTCCAAAGCTTTGAAGCGTTTTTCCAGAACTTCAGCAATGGTTTTTTGCGGATAACCTGCTTCCAAAGCTTTAGTCATGCCGCCCATTTCTTCGATTTTTTGGAATTCAGCCCAAATCTTTTCAGCGATTTGTTTAGTCAGGGTTTCAACAGCCCAAGAACCGCCGGCAGCATCAATCGGGCAAAGCATACCGAATTCTTCTTGCAACATAACGTGAAGGTTACGTGCAATACGACGAGAGAATACGTCACCTTTGCGGATTAATTCATCAAACGGAGGATTTTCGTAAGTGTTTACGCCGCCAACAACGCTAGAGAAGGTTTGAGTAGTATTACGCAGCATATTTACATACGGATCGATTACGGATTTAGTAAAGCGAGAAGAACGGCCATGTACTTTGATAGCACGAGCAGCTTCTTCAGCACCGAATGCTTCCATAATAGCAGCCCATACTTCACGCAAAGCACGCAGTTTAGCAATTTCCATAAAGAAGTTTGCACCTTGGTTGAAAGCAAAATACAGGGAAGCTGCAATATCTTTCAGATCCAGGCCTCGTTTTTGCATTTCGCGGATATATTCAACTGCATTAGCAAAAGTATAAGCAACCTCTTGGACAGCTTCAGCACCACCATCGGTGAAGCAGTCACTGCGAACGAATACGGTACGCAGTTCAGGTGCATTTTTACGTGCATATTTAATGGTTTCAGCCATTTCATCGTACAGAGCGGACAAAGAGGTATTAGTTTTACCTTTTTTAATCAGTTCTCCCAACGGGTCAGCACCGATTACGCCTTTCAGGCCTTTCAGGTCATGACCGCTTGCTTTCAAAGCAGAAGCAGTCAATGCCAGCATACCTTTAGCGCCGGAGCCTGCATATATCATTAAAGGATATTTGTCCAGTTTCAAACCATTGAGCAATACGCTCATATCTTCTGCAGTAGTAATGTTAACACCAACATCACCGGGTTTTTCAGCATCTTTAACGTCAATGCCTTCCAATGTTGCAGTATCAAGTTTGATATGGTAAACAGTAGAACCTTTATCAATTTCTTCTTTCAGCAGTTCGTTATTCTCAGCAGGCAAAGTTTCGTCACAAGCTTGAGCAATGCCCCAGGGTTCGTGTACATAGCCGTTTACAGTTGCACCACGCAGGAAATCGCCCATGCCGGGATAATCATCTGTCGGCAGGACTTCATCGGTGCCTTTACGGGTGTAGATAGGATCAAAGGTAATACCTTCATAGTTTTTAGTGTACATGATTTTGTCGAAAGGTTTGCCTTTCAACAGAGCATTACATGCTTCAACCCATTCATCCCAGTTAGGTGCTGTAAATTCATCAAAAGTAACCTCAGGGAAATCAGTAACTTTTTCTGACTTATGCAAAATTTCTTCCAGTTCTTTATCTGTTAGAGGTTTGTCAGCAATAACAGAAGCTGTTGATTTTTGTTTTTCATCAGCCATATAAATATCCTCCTTTAAAAAATCTTTAAAAAATTGCCTTAGGAAAATTTCAGGCAGCGGGTACTAGGACCTATCACCTCCGTTTACTTTCATCTGTCGCTGTTTTAGCTGTCTGACTGCTCTCACCCAGTCGTATCTGACAGCCTTACGTTAATTGCTTGGAAGATTAAAAAGCAAACAGCATTTATATACACGGTCACGGTTGTCCAGGCCGTATATAACTAATTAAGGGTTCAGTCGGCAGTAAACTCAGCCAAACGACCGAAACGCATCTTTAACGGGCGAATCTCTTGACCTGGGGTGATGGAGTCGTTAACGATTAAATTGCCCAAAGCAGCACCTGGTTCATGACCACGGCTTTGTAAGAAGCGTGCATAATACTCCAGCTGAAAAACATCTTCGTTGGAAGTATAGAAAATCGCAGGTTGTTCCTCGGGTATTTCTGCCTGAGCGAACGGATCGATAACAGCAACATACTCTTTCAATAAACCGGAGATATCTTGTTTCTTAGGATTATAGACGATTTTAACACCGCTAATCTTTTCACCCTCAACAGATGTTGCACGACCTGTTTCTACGCTTTCTACACCTTTGATTTGTACAAATAATTCTTGCAATAAATTTTTAGCACCAGCTAAATATAACTCTTTCATTTGCTTACCTCCTTTTTGAGCAAAAATAAAAGCCACCACAAAAATGTGATGGCTGAGTTTTTCAGTACGGCAGTGCACCCCTACACTACCATACTTGAGAGGAGAAAGGAAATGCTTTATAGCTAAAAGGAAAATTTGAGAATGGGATTTGAATACACGGTGCGTCCAACTACCGTGAACAAGAAGTATTTAACGGACATCGATGGCTAAGACCTTTCCTCCCAGAGCCACAGCCATCACGCGACCCTGAGGATATATAGAACCAGAAAACCGTTTTTCAAAAAATCCCAATACTCCTATCACGAGCGGGACTATTGAAAAACGGTGAAATATCATAAAGCAAAAGTATACACTTAAACCTTACCGACATCTCTCCCCGTCTCTCGCAGGTCTAACGACGATGTATCTTATAGGCAGTTCTTCTGGCTTCGCTTCATCATTCATTTCTCCTTCCCAGAGTTATCCAGTGGCTTTTTAAAATGAACTCCACGTTACAGCGGCGGGACCGTGCCGGACTTACACCGGCTTCTCTATTAAGCTTGCACACCTATAATCGCAATATCAACTTGTTGTACTAATTATACTAATTACTATTTACTTTGTCAACTCTTTTTATAATATATTTTATTTCTTTTGTATTTCTAATAATCTTTTTCGTAGTAAAGAAAAAGATAGAGCCTTTAAAAACAAAGACTCTATCACAAAATAAATACTCTATATATTTGTCTTAATCCTCTACTTCTACGCCATTCCCGGCCAAAGTATCCATAATACGGCCGATTAACTCACTACGTGTAGTATGCTGGGTAGAAGAATAAGTAATAATCTCGTTCGGTAACAGCTGCATCTCGCGTTGGAATAGCGCTTTTTGAGCCATAGCTGCACTCTTAGACAATTTATCAGACTTAGTTAAAACAATCTGCACATTCAATCCACAGCCCTTCAGCCAGTGATAGCATTCCAGATCACTCTCCATCGGTTTGTGACGAATATCAATCAATTGGCAGACTAAGCCTAAATTATCGCTTTCAGACAAGTATTTGCTGATAAAACCGGACCATTGCTCTTTGTTATTATGATTGGTACGGGCAAAACCATAGCCTGGCAGATCGACTAAATAAAATTTAGCACGCTCATCCAAACCTTCACTATTGCGTTTTGCTTCCAGCTCATAAAAGTTAATAGTCTGAGTTTTACCGGGAGTTGCGCTGACACGGGCCAGACCATTACGACGGCACAGGGAATTAATCAAAGAAGATTTGCCAACATTACTGCGGCCGATAAAAGCGGCTTCAATCATGGTAGCTTTAGGATATTGGTCAGCACGTACGGCAGAAGCCACGTATTTTGAACGAATAATGTCCCAGGTTCCTTTGCTCATATTAATCCTCCAAAGCAATCTTTAACACGTCATCTAAATGTTTTACAGGAATAAACTCCATGTCTTTACGGATATTATCGGGTAATTCATCTAAATCCTGCATATTACGCTGCGGCAAAAGGACTGTTTTTACACCATAACGATGTGCAGCCAGCATTTTTTCTTTAATACCGCCCACAGGCCATACCTTACCTGATAAAGAAATCTCACCAGTCATCGCCAGCTTACCCTTGACACGTCTACCGCTCAAAGCACTAAGCATAGCAGTAACCATAGTTACACCGGCAGAGGGACCATCCTTAGGTACAGCACCTTCAGGCAGATGAATATGTAAATCTGTTTCAGCACAAATATTTTTAGCTAAGCTAAACTCTTTAGCACGACTACGGATATAAGTATAACCAGCTTGAGCGGATTCCTTCATTACATCGCCTAGTTGACCGGTCAAGGTAAGATTACCCTTACCCTTAACAGCAAGAACTTCTACCTTTAAGAGTTCACCACCGACGCTGGTCCATGCTAAACCATTACAGATACCTACTGCAGGCTCTAAACTCAAATCATCATCTAAATAAATTACAGGTCCCAGATATTTTTCCAAATTCTTTTCTGTAACTTGAGCAGATTTGCCCTTACCTTCTACAATCTTGAAAGCTACTTTACGACAAATACCTGCTAGCTTACGCTCTAAATTACGCACACCTGCTTCACGAGTATAATCATGAATAACACGACGGAGAGCATTTTCACTGACACTTACTTTGTATTGTTCCAAACCGTTTAATTTTAATTCTTTAGGCAATAAATGCAGTTGAGCAATTTTCACCTTTTCCTCGTCAGTATAGCTACTTAACTGAATGATTTCCATACGGTCTAACAGAGCAGGAGGAATAGTTTCCACAGTATTAGCAGTTACAATCCAGAACACATTAGATAAATCAAAGGGGAACTCAATAAAATGGTCACTAAAAGTATTATTCTGTTCCGGATCTAAAACCTCTAATAATGCCGAAGCAGGGTCACCACGGAAATCAGATGCCATTTTATCAACCTCATCCAGCAAGAAAACAGGGTTCATACAACCACAGTTTTGCATACCATGAATGATGCGACCAGGCATAGAACCGATATAGGTGCGACGATGGCCACGGATTTCGCCCTCATCATGTACACCGCCCAAAGAAATACGGGTAAACTTACGGGAAATCGCTTCAGCAATACTGCTGGCTAAAGAAGTTTTACCTACACCAGGAGGACCTACCAAGCACAATACAGGACCGCGATTACTTTTAGTCAAGGCACGTACAGCCAAATATTCTAGAATACGCTCTTTAACCTTTTTCAAGCCATAGTGATCTCTGTCCAAAATTTCTTGAGCACGTTGCAAATCGAAATTATCCTCGGTAAACTTACCCCAAGGTAACGTTACCAAAGCATCTACATAACTGCGGATAACAGCACCCTCCGGTGTCATCGGCGGCATTTTAGCTAAACGGCTTAATTCTTTATTAAGTTTCTCAGCAACATCTTCCGGCATATCCATAGAAGCAATTTTCTGCTTATATTCGGCAATCTCACTTTGCAGGTCTTCAGACTCGCCTAATTCCTTGCTGATAGCCTTAATCTGTTCACGCAGATAATATTCTTTTTGATTCTTTTCGACTTGTTTGTGTACTTCTTGAGAAATATCCTTAGCAATACCAGCAATCTCACGTTCTCTAGTCAGTAATTCATATAAGCTGCGCAAACGTGCTTTAACCTCTACAGTTTCCAGCAGGGTTTCTTTTTCTTCTAAAGATAGCGGTAAATAACCTGCCATCATATCAGCAGCACGACCATAGTCAGGTTCAGCTTTAAAAGACTGCACGACTTCAGGATTAACTTTTTTACTTACTACAGACCAGCTTTCAAACTCTTCCAACAACAGACGCATGACAGCATCACATTCAGCACTGTTTTCGGCAATGCTTAATACTGCTTTGCCGTGACCGACAAAATAATCACTATCATCCTCTTGCTGAACATCATTTACTTCAGTAAGCTGTACACGTTGCAAGCCTTCGACTAATAGACGAATAGCACCGTTAGGCAGCTGCAGCTGCTGCTTAATTTCAGCTAAAACACCCCAATCGTATAAATCCTCTTTAGTGATTTCTGCAACATTAGGATCTTTTTGTGTTACGAGTAAAATTTTATTATCCTCAGCAGACGCTGCACGAATAGCTGCCAAAGATTTATCTCGTCCTACATCGACATTGGCTATCATGCCAGGTAAAATCAACAAACCGCGTAAGGGCAGTATTGCATTAGTAAGAAAATTTTCTTCCATCCAATCCCTCCTTTGTATTAAAAGTAAATATAGAAAAATAAGGGGAAGGTGCACCCTTCCCCTTGATAAAATCTCTGTTATTCCACAATCATTTGCGGATCACAATGTTTACGTACGGTATCTTCAGTAACAATACATTTTTTTACATCATCACGAGAAGGAACGTCATACATAACATTACGCATGATGGACTCAATAATAGATCTCAAACCACGAGCACCAGCATTTCTTTTCAGTGCTTCTTCAGCAATTGCATCTAAAGCAGCCGGCTCAAATTCCAAATCTACACCGTCCATAGCTAAAAATCTTTGATATTGCTTAACCAAAGCATTACGCGGTTCAGTCAAAATTTGCACTAACGCCGCTTTATCTAAAGAATTTAAAGTTACGACAACCGGCAGACGACCTGCAAATTCAGGAATAATACCAAATTTCATGATATCCTCAGGTAAAACTTTACCGAAGACTTCATCGTTATTGATTTCTTCTTTTTTGCGGACATCAGCACCGAAGCCTAAGTTCTTTTTACCGACACGGGCATTAATAATATGCTCTAAGCCTGCAAAAGCACCACCGCAGATAAACAAAATGTTAGTAGTATCAATATTGATCAGTTCCTGTTGTGGATGCTTGCGACCACCTTTCGGCGGAACGCTTGCTACAGTACCCTCTAAAATTTTCAGCAGGGCTTGCTGTACACCTTCACCGGAAACATCACGGGTGATAGAAACATTTTCACTCTTGCGGGAAATCTTATCGATTTCATCAATGTAGACAATACCGCGCTGTGCAGCTTCGATATCGTAATCTGCATTAACAATCAGCTTCAGCAGAATATTTTCTACGTCCTCACCTACATAGCCTGCTTCAGTTAAAGTGGTGGCATCGGCAATAGCAAACGGTACTTGCAAAATCTTTGCCAAAGTTTGTGCCAATAAAGTCTTACCACTACCTGTCGGACCAAGCATCAGAACGTTAGATTTCTGCAGTTCTACATCACGCTTATCTTGAGGATTTTTCAGTTCATAATTAATTCTTTTATAATGATTGTAAACAGCTACGGCTAAAGTTTTCTTAGCTTCATCCTGACCGATTACATACTCATCTAAAATTGCCTTAATCTCTTGCGGTTTAGGCAGTTCACCTACTGCAGGCAAACTATTTGCTTTTTCGTTGAAGGTATCCTCATCAAGCATATCTTTGCAAAACTCGATACACTCGTTGCAGATATAAACACCACGACCAGCAATCAGTCGGCGTACCTGCTCTTCGCGTTTGCCGCAGAAGGAGCATTTCAACCCACTACTCTGTTCATCGTTAAAACCCATTATTTAAATCTCCTTAGGTATATCTTATTTAGCAGATTTGCTACGAGTTACAACTTCATCAATCAAACCATATTCTTGAGCTTCTTTACTAGTCAAATAATGGTCACGCTCAGTGTCAGCAGCGATTTTTTCCACAGTTTGGCCGGTATGTTTAGCCAAGACTTCGTTCATTTCCTGACGAATACGCAGAATTTCACGAGCATGGATTTCGATTTCAGTAGCCTGACCCTGTGCACCACCTAATGGCTGATGAATCATAACACGGGAATACGGCAGAGCAAAACGTTTGCCGTGAGTGCCTGCTGCCAAGAGGACGGAAGCCATGCTTGCAGCCATACCCATGCAGATAGTGGAAACATCAGGTTTAATATATTGCATTGTATCATAGATAGCCATGCCGGCACTTACGCTGCCACCAGGGCTATTAATGTACAAATGGATATCTTTATCAGGATCCTCGGATTCTAAAAACAATAACTGAGCAATGACAACATTTGCCATATTGTCATCAATCGGACCAGTTACGAAAACGATTCTATCTCTTAAAAGGCGGGAGTAAATATCATAGGAACGTTCTCCACGACTGGATTGTTCAACAACGATAGGCACATAATTCATTTTGTCACACTCCTTTACCGTAAAAATACGATTAGATTATTTTGCACTGTCAATTACAACATGAGCAGCTTTGCGGCGTAAAATATTAGCCAGCAACAGGCCCATGGTGCCATTGGATTTAATGATTTTCTTAACTTCGTCAACGGAAGCACCGTGTTGAGCGGAGATAGCTGCGATTTCTGCATCAACATCAGCCATGTCAACTTGGATGTTTTCAGCTTTAGCAATAGCATCCAGAACCAGGTCGGTGTTAACGTTTTTAACAGCAACAGGACGTTGGTTTTCGCGGATTTTTTCCATGTCCATGCCGGTATATTGCATGTACATATCCAGGGACATTTTGCGGCTTTCCAGGCTCATTTTCATTTCTTCAACCATTTGGCTGATGCGGTCTTCAACCATGATTTCAGGAACTTCAAATTTAGCATTAGCTACAGCAGCATCAATCAGAGCATTTTCGTAGTTAACTTTTGCGTTTTCTTCAGCAGCTTTTTGCATACGTTCTTTGAAGTTAGCACGCATTTCTTCAACAGTTTTGAATTCGCTGTTTGCAGCAACATATTCGTCGGTCAGTTCAGGCAGTTCTTTAACTTTAACGTCTTGAATATTAACTTTGAATACTGCTTCTTTACCAGCCAGTTCAGGAACGAAGTATTCTTCCGGGAAGGTTACTTCTACGTCAGTAACATCGCCTTTGGACAAGCCAACCAGTTGATCTTCAAAGCCAGGGATGAAGGAGTTGGAACCAACTTCCAGAGGATAGCCTTTGCCTTCGCCGCCGTTGAAGGGTTCGCCGCCAACAGTACCTGCAAAGTCGATGATAGCGAAGTCGCCTTTTTCAATTACATGGCCTTCTTCAGCTACTACCATTTTAGCATTGCGGTTACGCAGTTCGTTCATTTGAGCTTCTACGTCTTCGTCAGTTACAACAACTTCTTCTTTATCTACATGTAAGCCTTTGTATTCTCCCAGTTCAGGTTCCGGTTTCAGAGTAACTTTGATAACCAGTTCCATGTCTTTGCCTTCTTCAAAGATAGAGCTTTCTACTTTAGGATCTTCAACAGGAATTAATTTTTCTTGTTCCAGAGCATCGCTGTATGCTTTGTTAGCAACCAATTCGAATGCTTCTTGTTTTACAGCTTCTTTGCCGTAGTGCATTTCAATGATAGCACGAGGAGCTTTACCTTTACGGAAGCCAGGGATGTTTACATTGTTAGCAATTTTTTGTACAGCTTTTTTGAAACCTGCATTTACATCAGCAGCAGGAGCGGTGATTTTCAGGGTTGCAACATTTTCTACTCTTTCAACAGTAACGTTCATTAATAAAATCCTCCCTTAAATTTATGTGGGTAAATATAATATAATCGGATTAAGGTGCCAGCTTTCCTAAATGTTTAAAACTATTTGAAACTACCTGACACAAATCGCTCATAATATCATATCACAAGCTATGCTTCTTGACAATACTAAAAAACCCGACAGAGTGTATCTGTCGGGCAATCTTTTAAGTGGAGCGGAAAACGAGATTCGAACTCGCGACCCCCTCCTTGGCAAGGAGGTGCTCTACCACTGAGCTATTTCCGCATTCATTGTGGTGTTCCGCATCAGGAACGATTATGATTATAAGACATTACCAAACTTTTGTCAACACTTTTTTTAAAACTTTTTAATTTTTTTTATTTTTTTACTTAGCCCAGACCATTGCATCTCGCAAGGTCATTATACACCAAATCAACTATAATTTTCGTTAATATCGGCTGGCCATGACAAAGCTTGGTCTGCTTTAAAATCTCCGTTAATTTGGCTTTATTGCAAAGCATACAACAGCAAGGCATAATAATTTCACTAATCATGTAGGCCGCTGTACGCAAGGAGGTTTCATCATTTAAAAAATCTGAAGACGAAGCCTTTGCAGTAAATACAGCCAAGCGTTTATCAAGCGTCAGTACTAAATGTTTTATCAGTACATCGGACATAATTAACGCATATTTTCGATGAAATCTTCGAAGGTATTAATCAGAACAGGATGACCTGTAACCTTCAGATCCAGCAGTAAGGTACCATAAGATTCATACGGTTTTTCTGCCATTTCCATTTTCAAACCTTCTTTTACATATTCATCAACCATTTTTAGAACGAAACGGTTAACTTCATGAGTAGTCGGATTAACATTTAAAGGAATAATACGGGTTTCTGCTTCGTATTTCTCAACAACAACTTTCCAACCACCAGGAACAGGCGGCAGACGGGTTGCTTTAATAAAATAGTTATCAGGAGAAAAGCCAACATAACCTTCCATTTGATTATATAATTTTGCTTTAGTCAAAGGGAAACCGTTTTTGTTACCCCATTTTACGATTTCTTCGCAAACTTCGTTATTATGAATCACACTAGGAAAAGTTGCCTCCGCTAAAATTTCAGACATAGTAATCCCTCCTCTTAGTTTATAGTACTATTTTACTCTAGATTGTAGATTATTTCAATGTAAAATCACGAAATACAGTTTGCAAAAAAATAATCCCGACGTTAAAAAACGCCGAGATTATAATTTATTATTTTAAATTTGGCCTAAAGATTTTAAAATGCATTGAGCAATAAAAGCACTAGCAATATAAGTACCAATAAATACTACCACTGCCAGCACGCAGATACGCCAACCTGTCTTAGCAAAAGCATCCAGGTCTTTACCAATGGATACGCCTGCATACGCCAAAATAGGAGTACACAGAGCTACGAAACCGACATTTTTTACATAAGCATTAACTACATCACTACCGGGAACACCGGGGATAGTCATGATGCAGCCGATAGTAACAACATATGCAGCAGCAGGAATACCACCGGGCATATATTTGGACAGCATAATGCCGACCAAAGCTATAACAGCCAAAATCAACAGACCGGGAATAGATTCAACAATACCGGCTTTAGTGCCTAAAACATTAGAGAAAAGGCTCATGAAGGTAACAATGGCCAAAACAATAATAGTATCTTTTAAATTCATTGTGCTTATTCTCCTTTCTCTTCTTCAGGCAGAACGCCGTATTTAAGTTTGTAGAATTTTTTATACAGCCATTCGGTCATAGGCAGACCCAACCATACAGACATATACAGACCATCTAAGCCGGACAGCATATTAGAAGCTGCACCGAAAGCCGCCAACTGGTCGGTCATATCCGGATACATAGCACTCAAAGAGCCTACTGCAGCAGTCATCATACTGGCAGAACCTACACCGGAAGCCATAGCTAAAGCATAGGGGTGAATAGGCAGAGTAGAAGCAGCTACGCTAGCCATAATACCAAGAGAAAGGAGGGAAAGAGTGGAAGTGGAGAGTCCGCTTTTTTAGCCATAATACCAAAGAAGATAGTACCAAATACAGTACCAGCGATATATACGCCCATAACGCCACGGCCTTCGCTAGAATCCAGGCCAAATTTCTCACCGATTAAAGCAACGTTCGGTTCACGAGCAATAGAATGGGCAGCACCAATAGTTTCGCGTTTTAAGCCCAGGTATACAGCGATAGGTACACCAAGCAGTACAGTACCCAGGTTACCGAACTCTTGCAGAATCAAAGCAGGAGAAGCAGCTACGATTTTCGGCAGAGTAGGACCAACTAAAGTACCGTAACGTGCCATAAGCAGCATCAAAGTAACACCAATCAGACTGCTAGCATCAATCATATCTTTTTGATTGGATAAATTCAAAAACTTAGGCGTAGTTAAAATACCCAATAACAAAGCGTACAACATGGGCAGTAATACAATGGTTCCGATACCGATGCTAACAGTATGGGTTCCGATAAGCTCCGCTACAATAATCAAAGCGAGAATGGTAACGTGTAATTTGATATTCTTCACAAAATTCACTCCTCAAAAAATTTTATCGCTCAAAATAGCTTTCCAATTTTGCAATATATTCTTCCTTAGTCAGGACAGGCTTAAAGTCTGCCAAAATACCTTTAGCTTCTGCAGCATCATCATATAACAAATCAATGAGTGTCATAGCAAAAGCTTTTGCAGGCAGTAATACAGCAGCCTTAAAGTCTACAACATGGAATTCTCCGGAATGCAGTAACCCGTCAGTACCACCGATGAACGGATGAATAACAGGCATCAGATGAGAAACATCACCCATATCAGTAGAAGCACTGAAATGACCTGCATCCTTAATATCAACTTCAGGATAAGCCAGACGGGAATTTTCTATCATCAATTCATTCATACGTTGATTGCATTTCAAAGGGAACATACCTGGCAAAGTTTCAATAATAGTTTTCGCACCTACAGCATCGCCACCGGCCTTTAAAGCAACATCAACACGTTTATGAGTTCTGTCGATTGCCTCCATAGTTTTAGCACGTACATATAATTCCATACGTACATCTGCAGGAACAGAGTTTACGAAATCGCCACCTTTAGTAATAATAGGATGTACACGTACAACATCATCTTCACGGAAGGTTTCGCGCAGTGCATTAATACCCATTAAACCAAGCATAGCAGCATTCAGAGCATTTACACCTTCATGGGGAGCATCTGCTGCATGAGCAACTTTACCTACATAGCGGACAGTCTTTCCTACAAAGCCATTACTGGAGCTGCCAACAGAAACTGTAGGACGCGGCATATTTTTATCAGCATGCATTTGCATAGCCATGTCGATATCGTCGAAGGCACCTTCATAAATCAATTGACCCTTACCACTCAAGAAATGTAATTTACCGGATTCAACCAATTTTTTACGATAAGCAATTTCAATGTATTCTTCCGCAGGAACACCAAAGAATACAACATCACCTGCTAATTCGCTAAGAACACCGGATTTCATGATGCCACAAGCCGCACCCAACATCGTAGCAATTTGCAGATTATGACCACAAGCATGAGCAGCACCTGTTAAAGGATCTGCTTTGCAGCTTTCAGGACAGCCTACAGCATCAAGCTCGCCTAAAACAGCAGCAGTAGGTCCTGGCTTACCGCCATGAGCACGAGCCTTAACACCATTAATAGCCAAACCTGTTTGCGGGTCTAAGCCTAAATCACGCATAAAATCAGCTACCTTGGCAGCAGTCTTGACTTCCTTAAAGCCTAATTCCGGTTCATCACCAATGCTATTGGAAATTTCTTCAATTTTATCGGCATAAGCGTCGATTGTTGCACACACTTTTTGTTTAAGCAACTCTTTATCCATACTACACGGACCTCCTCTATCTAATTCCATCCTATATGGACATATATCGAGATATTTTAGTATAACGTAATTATTATAGCACACACGCAAAAATTGTCAAACTATTAAAACTCTTGTAATTAACAGTCACTAAGCAGGTAAAATTTTTATTTACCTCTAAATAATGGTTATGCTAAAATATATAGATAGTATCACCTTCTTGTGATAAAATATTAAACGAGGAGTTTTCCTATTCCTGCTACTTATCAAGATAGCAATATATAAATAAAGCTCCTTAACAAGTTTTAATAAAATATTTTATTGTTACTATTAATGAAGAAATTAAGAATCGTCTTCAAAAATTAGAAACACTAATTTCCGATATTAAAATTACCCAAGACAAAGGCTAAAAGAGGTACAATTATGAGCAGAACAATGACTACTGTAGAAGCTATTCAAGAAGCAAGACGCTGTCTGAACTGTGCTCGTCCAACCTGCCGCACAGGTTGTCCTATCGAAAATAACATTCCCGGTTTTATCCGTGCTCTCAGCGAAGGTAATATCGGTATGGCATATGAAATTATTTCTGAACGCAGTAATCTACCCGCAATCTGCGGCAGAGTATGTCCCCATGAACGTCAATGCGAAGCACATTGTGTGCTGACCAAGAAAAAATGCGGCATCGAAATCGGCAGCTTAGAAATGTTTATTGCTGACTTTGCCCACGAAAATGATTTAAAGCCCATCCAACCATCCAGTAAACTACGTGGCAAAGTTGCTGTCATTGGTTCCGGCCCTGCCGGCTTAACTGTTGCAGGTGACTTAGCCAAGATGGACTTTGATGTTACTATTTTTGAAGCCCAAAGTGAACCGGGCGGCGTTCTACTGTTCGGTATTCCCGAATTCCGTTTACAAAAAAACGTTGTCCGCCGTGAAATCTCCGAATTACAGCATATCGGTGTAGAAATTAAAACTAAACAGCTGGCAGGTGTTGATTTTACTGTCGATGACCTTTTTGCTCAAGGCTTTGATGCTATTTTTATGGGCACAGGTACCTCACTGCCACGCACTTTGGATATTCCCGGAAAAGAATTGTCCGGTATAGTTACTGCAACTTATTTTCTGCGCATGGTAGTTTTAGCAGATGAAGGTAAGCTGGACGCTAGCGAAACACTGCTACATACAGGAGATAATGTTATCGTTGTCGGTGCAGGTAATGTAGCTATGGATGCCGCACGTACAGCAGTCCGTCGTGGTGCTAAAAACGTTACTATCGTCTACCACAAAACCGAAGCTGAAGTAAGTGCTTTCCCCTCTGAATATCAAGCAGCTGTTGCCGAAGGCGTGCAGTTCAAATTCTTAAAGCAACCAATCGCCTACTTTAACAAAAAACAAATGCGTGCTCTGAAAAATATACGCCGTCAGACCAAAGCATCTGACGAAACAGAATTAGCAGGTCTGCTGCTACAAAATATCCTAAAAACTCCTGAGGACAAATTTGTTGCCGAAGGCGGTCAAGAAGTTATTCCCTGCGATTGCGTAATTCTGGCAGTCGGACAGAAACCAGCTGCACGTATTATCACCAGTACCAAAGGCATTCAAGTTGATAATCGTGGTTTTGTCATTACCCGTGATCGTCCTTACGGTATGACTACCAGAGCCGGTGTATTTAGCAGCGGTGATGTAGTACACGGTCCAGCAACTGTTGTTCTAGCGATGAAAGAATCTAAAAAGGTAGCTGCCGGTATCGCTCAATATATTGATGCGAAAAAATTGCTGGAAGACTGCAACATGGATTCTACAACCCTATAACTAAATTAACACAATAAAAAACGTAAGCTTAAAAATATGTAGTGACTACATAAAACTAAGCTTACGTTTTTCTTTTACCTAAAATAACTCATAAATTACTCTTCTGCCATGCCTTTGCCAGCTTACAAAAATCCTGCCACTGCTCTGGTAAAGAATGTAAAGCAAAAGCTGCTTTTTCCTGTTCCCAACGACTTAACAAGGATACTTCACTACGTAAATTAGGAATTTCCGGATGTGCACGCAAAATATTCTTTAAGCGCAATTGATTAATATAATTATCATGTAAACAGCCTAATGTGTCCTGTAAATATTTTAAGCGGCGTAATAAATACGGCGGCGTATTTATTTCAGGCACACTTTGCAAAGCATAGCGAAAACATTTTATTTTAATACGGACCTTATGCATCTGCTCCATATCATGCATATCTTCATAAATAAAATGTAAATTTAACAACTTATTGTTCCAAAAATTAAAGCGTTTCTTGAAAAAAGCTAACAGCTTCATATTTTTCTTAAAGCTTAACGGTTTGCTGTAAATCCATAATAAAAACTGTGCTAATTCCAATGTCAGCAGATTTAAGCTTAATCCGGCTACTGCTTTTGCCGCAGCTTTTTCACGTAATTGTATAAGCAGTCCGGTCAACTCCGGCAGCAACGGCACCAAGCTTTCCGGTACCTGCTTCGCCGCCAATTTAGCACAGCTCATCAGTAAAACGTCATACTCACGAGCCGCTGACAGCAAATTAGTACGATATTTAAAAACCTGCTGCCATTGCAAGCTCTTTTCTCTAGGCAATAAAGGACGCAACAAAGCAAACAAAGAGCGAAATCGTCTCAGCTTCACTCTAAGCTGACGCAGCAAAGGACGTTCAGCCCCCTGCAATAAAACCTCGCTCCATAATTTGTTAATACCATAAATCTGCCAAGGCAGATGACAATATAAAGCAGCGCGCGAAAAATCACTATTATAAGCGTCTTGTTTTTCCAAGCAATAACAGCCTTTGAGCTGTGCTATACGCAACTCATAATCAGGCTCCTCCAAAATAAAATCAAGCTCACTTAATAAAAAGTGCTTAATCACTGTTTGGGTAAATTTTACGGACTGTTTATCATCTGCTTCAAAAGTAACCGTAATATCTGCTACCTGCTGAATACTATCACTAATTATTAAATGACCCCAGGCACAATGCACAACGAAATTATTTAGTTTTCTACAAGTAAAACAAGCCTGTTCCACTTTATATACATCATTATCATCCAGATAATTTTCTTCTATAGCATATGTCACAGAGCTATGAGGCAAAGCAGCATGTACCAATTGCCAAAGCTGCGCTTTCTGCTTCACGTTAATACCGTGCAGACATACCCTTCTCTTCATCTTATCACCTATAAAACTTATTTATTCTTTACCTGAGCAGGTAGCCGTTCCCCCTGCAGACCTGCTAAAATATTATCCACTGTTAATAAAGCCATGGCATCACGAGTTTCTGTTGTTGCACTAGCAATATGCGGAGTTACTGTAATATTATTTAAACTTAATAATTTATGCTCACCAGGTAATGGCTCCGGATCAGTAACATCAACCGCCGCATAAGCTAAGTGTCCCCTCTCCAAAGCATCATATAAAGCCTCCGTATCAACAACAGCACCGCGGCTGATATTAATCAAACGAGCACCAGGCTTCATCGCAGCTAAGGTCTGCGCATTAAAAAGATGTTTCGTAGACGGATTCAATGTTACTGCCAGCATAATAAAATCAGATTGCTGCAGTAACTCTTCCATACTTACATAAACAGCACCTGTTATGGCATCATCATTACGTTGATGACGATTGTGATAAATTACTTGCATTTTACTTACATGAGCACGTCTAGCAATTGCACTACCAATATCACCCATACCAACAATACCTAAGGTTTTATGTGCTAAATCAGTAGTCAAGCCGAAAGGCTTACGTTGTCCCCAAAGTCCCTCTTTAACATGCTTATCTGCCAAAACAATATGACGGGCACTATCTAGCAGTAAAGCATATGCCAAATCAGCCACAGCATCTACTAAAACTCCAGGAGTATGACCTACAGGGATTCCCTTAGCTGTACAAGCAGCAATATCAATATTATCATAGCCTACAGACGCTTGCGCAATTACCTTTAAATGTGGTGCTTTCGCCAACAATTTTTCATCAATGTGCACATTACCTGTAGAATATAAGGCATCTGCCTGTGCTAGCCAGCTATCAAACTGCTCTGCAGGCATACGTCCTCCCTGCTGCCAGCTCAACAGATTAACTGTTTTTGCTAACTTTTCATAAGCACACTGTCTTATTTTACCACTAGCAACTACTGTAAATTGCTTTATATCCATACTAAGTACCTCCTTAGTCATAATCTGATTTTTAATGCTTATTTTAGCACAAAAAAGTGCCTATAATCAAGATAAGTGCCACTTCTTCCGAAATGGCACTTGTATAAAAGGCGTTATTTATTTTGCATATTTAGGCGGTAAAACTTCCAGCCAGTAATTATCAGGATCATTGATAAAATAAATACCCATTTTCGGATTTTCATAACAGATGCAGCCCATTTCCTTATGCTTAGCATGAGCAGCTTCATAATCATCAGCAATAAACGCTAAATGAAATTCATTTTCACCTAAATTATATGGTTCCTTACGGTCACGCAGCCAAGTCAATTCCAAAAGATGCGGAGTTTTTCCGTCAGTCAGATAAACAAGGATAAAACTACCATCCTCAGCAGCTAAACGTCTTTCTTCTTTTAAGCCTAACGCTTCTGCATAGAATTTCAGACTTTTTTCTAAATCCAGAACATTAAAATTGTTATGAGCAAAAGTAAATGCCATGATTATTCCTCCACAAAATAATTATATAAACATAACCTGTTTAACTAATAATGCAGCTAAAGCAATACCTGCCGCCATTTTACCGATCAAAGCCAAAAAGCGCATTTTGGCTGCCTGCCATGCTAAATGAAAAGCTTTGCTACTGATGCCTGTATGTGCTAATTCATAAATAAATGCAACGACAAAAGCTCCGATCATACCACCGATAATAGATCCGAACACCGGGAATACGGCAGTACCTAAAACAGTACCAACAAAACCTCCTAGGCCGATTAAAAACACAGCGGACCAAGAAACCTTTTCCTTTTTTATACCAAAAAGCTCTACACAGAACTCCCAGCATTCACCTAAAAGGTAAATTAAAATCATTGCTGACAAAATTTTACCATTAAAAAAAAGATTTTCATCAAAAAAAGCAAAACCCAGACTAGTAAATAAAATCAAGGTATTCCCAGGCATATCAAAAATCGTCAACAACGGACCAAGAATAACAATTAGGACGACGATAACTTTTTCAATAATAATTTCCATAATTATCCTCCTAGGATTATTGAAAATATTATAACACATTCCTCTATATACTGTTGAAATTATCTGTCACAATAATTCAAAAAAAATGTAAAATTATTGTCTGTTAATACGGAAAATGATAAAATAAAAAACATAATTCTCTACAATAATAAGGAGGACTTGATGAACGATATATTAACTACTCTCCAACCCTGGTATCCGTCTATCGGTGCCTTTTGTTTCTTTACCTTACTCCGTTATATTTATAAACGCTTTTTATTACGTATGCTTAGGCGTCTTACCAATGTTATTTCCTTAAAAAATGGTAATGACTTAATCTCTGCTTTTGAGCATCCTATCAATGTTGTCTTATTTGTCATTGCTATTTATGCGGCTATTAATCTTGCTCCGGTTCCTGCCCTGAATAATTTAGTTGTAGCTGATAAAATTATGCGTAGTATTATCGTAACTAACTTTTTCTGGGGCATGTACAACATCAGTGATGCTACTCATGGCATTATGCTCGATGTATTAGAAAAGGTGGGTATAAAATCAGAGGCTTCTTTATCCAATATCTTTTCCACAGTGCTACGTATGATTATTGTTCTGTTATGCTTTGTTACTGTTGCCCGCGAATGGAATTATGATATCAGTGGCTTTATCGCTTCCTTAAGTATAGGCTCCGTCGCTGTTGCTTTTGCTGCTAAAGACGCCTTAGCCAATGTTTTCGGTAGTTTAATCATTATTTTGGATAAGCCGTTTAAAATCGGCGACTGGATTTCCGCCAATGGTATTGAAGGTGTTGTCGAAAGCGTTTCCTTTAGAAGCACCTGTATCCGTACTTTTCCGCAGGAATTGGTTTATATTCCCAACTCTCTGCTGAGCAATACACCTATTACTAATTTTACTTTACGCGAAAAGCGCCGTATTGATTTTACTCTTGGCTTAACCTATAGTACCACCGCCCAGCAAATAGAGGAAACCGTACAAAAATTAAAAGAATATCTTACTACTAACCCATATATTTTTGAAGATGATGTCCGTGTACACTTCATCAATTACAATGCCAGCAGTCTGGATATCCGTGTCACCTGTTATGCACGCACCGGTAATCATCTGGAATACCTAAATATTCTGCAGGAAATCAATCTTAAAGCCATGGAGATTATGGAAAGCGTCGGCGTCAGCTGTGCCTTCCCCAGTACCAGTGTGTACTTTGAAAATACCTTACATGCACAACAAGAACAATTACCCTCAGAAAACAAAACTATTCCAGAAGAAAACGTGCAAAACAATAATAAATAATTATTATTCACAAATATTTTCCTGTTTTCTACTAGGAAATGCAGTATAATTAAAGTAAGGAGTAAAGGAGGTAGATGCAATGCCTGATTATCAAGTAATAATTATCGGTGGTGGTCCCGCCGGTGTTTCTGCGGCATTATATTTAGCTCGTGCTGCTATTAAAACCTTAATTATCGAAAACGGTCCGGGAGCATTATCCCGTGCACACAAAATAGATAACTATTATGGTGTTGCTGCCAGTGGTAGTGAACTTTATACCAAAGGTTTAGAACAAGCAAAAGCATTAGGCATAACAGTTATCAATGATGAAGTGTTAAATGTTGAATATACTGATAGCTTCACCGTACATTTAAAAAATACAGCCAAAATTCTTACTGCTCCTGTTCTGCTTCTGGCAACCGGTACTAAAAATATTACTCTAAATCTTCCCGAGCTAGTAGAATTTGAAGGTAAAGGCGTCAGCTATTGTGCAGTCTGTGATGGCTTCTTCTTCCGTAAGAAGCAGGTAGCCGTTTTAGGTAACAGTGCTTATGCTCTACATGAAGCAGAATATCTCAAGCACTTAGCTACATCTGTTACCATTTTAACTAATGGCAAAGATGATAGCTTAGCAGTTGCAGCAGGCTTTACTGTCCGTAAGGAAGTCATTAAAGCCATAGTCGGCGAAAATAAACTGCAAAGCATTCATTTTGCAGAAGGTCCTGCTTTAAATGTCGACGGCTTATTTATCGCTATGGGTACTGCTGACAGCACCGATATAGCACGTAAGCTAGGAGCACAGCTTGACGGACGCTTTATTAAAATTGACACCGATTGTGCCACCAATATTCCCGGCTTATTTGCCGCCGGTGATTGCACAGGTGGTTTAATGCAAATAGCCAAAGCCGTACATGAAGGTGCACGTGCCGGTTTAGCAGCTTTAAAATTCATCCGTACCAATAAAATATAAAAAACAACCTTAAAGGAGGATATTAATTATGGCATTAGAAATTACTACTGCAAATTTCAATGAAGAAGTATTACAAGCATCTCAACCTGTTCTGGTTGATTTCTGGGCATCCTGGTGTGGTCCTTGCCGTATGCAAGCCCCTATTCTGGAAGCCTTCGCACAGGAACATTCCGAAGTAAAAGTATGCAAAGTCAATGTCGATGAAAATCCTGAATTAGCTGAAAAATATGGTATTATGTCCATTCCCAGCCTGCTGGTTTTCAAAAACGGCGAATTGAGCCATACTGCAGTCGGTCTGCATGACAAAGAGCGCTTATCTGAAATCGTTAAATAAGCTAATTATATAGTGAACTTAAAAACAATTCTAGAAAACAAAAATGCATCCGCTTTCGCGGATGCATTTTTGTTTTCTATACTATTTTAGTTTTTCAAATCTGCAAAATTATTCTTTGCCAGCCAATTTTTTATAGCCATCCAAACGATCTTTTGCATCAGCTTCAGTCTTTTCAAACAGTGCTTCAGCAGTATCCGGGAACATTTTTTGCAGAGAGCTGAAACGAACTTCACCCATGAGGAAGTCGCGGAAGTTAGCAGTAGGTTCTTTGGAATCCAGAATAAACGGATTCTTACCTTCAGCCTTTAATTCCGGATTGTAGCGATAAGTTGCCCAATAACCACAATCAACAGCACGTTTTTCTTCTAATTGGCTGCAACCCATACCAACCTTCAAACCATGGTTAATACAAGGAGCATAAGCAATAATCAAGGAAGGACCATCATAAGCTTCTGCTTCAGCAATAGCCTTCAGAGTTTGGTTTTTATCAGCACCCATAGCAACCTGTGCTACATAAACATAACCATAACTCATAGCCATCATGCCCAAATCTTTTTTCTTGGTCTTTTTGCCGCTGGCAGCAAATTTAGCGATAGCTGCAGTCGGAGTTGATTTAGAGGATTGACCGCCGGTATTGGAATAAACCTCGGTATCGAATACCATAACGTTAACATTTTCGCCGGATGCCAATACATGATCTAAACCACCGTAACCGATATCGTAAGCCCAACCGTCACCACCGAAAATCCAATGGCTACGTTTTACAAAGAATTGTTTTTCAGCATACAAAGCTGCACATTTATCGCAATCAGCTTTATATTTTTCAACAACAGCAGTCAAAGCATCTGCACGTTCACGAGTACCTTCGCTATCATTCATATATTCCAGCCAATCTGCAGCTGCTGCACGCAAATCTTCAGGAATTTTTGCTTCTAACAGAGCTTTGACCATGTCAGCAACACGTTCACGAGATTGTTTTACGCCTAAGAACATACCTAAGCCATATTCAGCGTTATCTTCAAACAAGGAGTTAGCCCAACTCGGACCATGACCTTTTTCATTTTTAGTATACGGCATGGACGGAGCAGATGCACCCCAGATAGAAGTACAACCGGTAGCATTGGCAATCATCATGCGGTCGCCAACTAATTGAGTTACCAATTTAGCATAAGGAGTTTCGCCACAGCCTGCACAAGCACCGCTGAACTCCAGTAACGGTTTTTCAAATTGAATACCCTTCATGGTTTTTTTGTTCATCGGATTTGCTTTCGGAGCAACTTCTTTTTGGCTGTATTCCCAAGCTTCAGTTTTATTTAATTGAGATTCTAACGGTTTCATAACTAAAGCCTTACCTTTAGGAGCCGGGCAGACTTGAGCACAGTTACCGCAACCGGTGCAGTCCAAAGGAGAAATAGTAATAGCAAAGTTCAAGCCTTTAGCACCAATAGCAGGTTTGGATTGTAAAGTTTCAGGAGCTTTTGCAGCTTCTTCATCAGTCATCAGTACAGGACGGATAACTGCATGAGGACAAACAAAAGCACATTGGTTGCATTGAATGCAAGTATCAATTTGCCATTCAGGAACGTCGATAGCAATACCACGTTTTTCATAAGCAGCAGTACCGCTGGGGAAAGTACCATCAGCATAATCTTTAAATGCACTTACAGGCAGTTTATCGCCTTCCAAGCGATTCATGGGTACCAATAAGTTATCAATGAAAGCATTGCCAGTTGCAGCTTCGCCTGCGGTATCAGCAGCATTAGCCCAAGCTTCCGGAACATTTACAGCAACGATAGCATTAATACCTTGGTCAATAGCAGCATTGTTCATATCAACAATGTTTTGACCTTTCTTGCCATAGGAATGTTCTACAGCTTCTTTCAGATATTTAACTGCATCTTCCAGAGGAATAATATCAGCCAGTTTGAAGAAAGCAGATTGCATAATCATATTAATACGACCGCCTAAGCCGATGCTTTGAGCAATCTTAACTGCATCAATGATATAGAATTTAATATCGTTGGCAGCAATATAACGTTTCATTTGACTTGGTAACTGTGCTTCCAGTTCTTCTGCATTCCAATTGCAGTTTAAGAGGAAGGTGCCACCTTTTTTCAGGCCTGCAAGAACATCATATTTATTTACATAAGATTGGTTATGTACAGCAACAAAATCAGCAGTATTAATCAGGTACGGAGCCATAATCGGAGTATGACCGAAACGTAAGTGAGAAACAGTTACGCCGCCGGATTTTTTACTGTCATAAGAGAAATAGCCTTGTGCATACATATCGGTATAATCACCGATAATTTTAATAGCACTCTTATTAGCACCAACAGTACCATCACTACCTAAGCCCCAGAATTTGCAAGCCTTAGTTCCTTCAGCAGTAACATCAAAACCTTCTACTGTCGGCAGAGAGGTATGGGAAAGATCATCAGTAATAGAAATGGTGAAATTATTTTTAGGTTCAGCTGCACTCAGATTATCAAATACAGCTACAATATCGCCAGGCAGTAAATCTTTAGAACCTAAACCGTAACGACCACCGATAATCATCGGGTTGCGATCGCTAGCATAGAATGCTGCACGAACATCTAAGTATAAGGGTTCACCAAAGGCACCAGGCTCTTTAGTACGATCCAGAACTGCAATACGTTTAACACTTGCAGGAATAGCATCCATGAAATGTTTAACGCTGAACGGACGATACAGATGTACGCACAGTACGCCTACTTTTCTACCTTGAGCATTCAAAGCTTCAACGACAGTGCGAACAGTTTCAGTACTAGAGCCCATGGTGATGATAATTTCTTCAGCATCTTCAGCACCATAGTAATTAAACAAATGATAGTTACGACCGGTTAATTCGTTGATTTTACCCATATATTCTTCAACAATTTCCGGCAGTGCTTCATAATAGCTGTTTACTGCTTCACGAGTTTGGAAGTAAATATCCGGGTTTTGTGCAGTACCACGGATTACAGGATTATCAGGATTCAATCCACGTTGACGGAATGCTTCAACAGCATCTTTATCCAATAATTTTGCCAGATCTGCGTAATCTAAAACTTCAATTTTTTGGATTTCGTGAGAAGTACGGAAACCATCAAAGAAGTTTACGAAAGGTACACGACCTTTAATAGCGGACAGATGTGCTACACCTGCTAAATCCATAACTTCTTGTACACTACCTTCAGCCAGCAGAGCAAAACCTGTTTGACGAGTTGCCATAACGTCTTGATGATCACCGAAAATAGACAGAGAACTGGTTGCCAAAGCACGAGCAGATACGTGGAATACAGCAGGCAGTAATTCGCCAGCCATTTTATACATATTAGGAATCATCAGCAATAAGCCTTGAGATGCAGTATAAGTAGTAGTTAATGCACCAGCTTGCAAAGAACCATGCACTGCACCAGAAGCACCTGCTTCAGATTGCATTTCCAAAAGCTTTACAGTCTGACCAAAAATATTTTTCTTGCCTTGAGCAGACCATTCATCAACGACCTCTGCCATCGGAGAGGACGGAGTGATAGGGTAAATTGCGGCCACATCAGTAAATGCGTAAGACACATACGCAGCAGCTGTGTTGCCATCCATAGTTTTCATTTTAGCCATTGGATTCCCTTCTTTCGTAAAAAATTTGAACAAATTAATAGCAAATTCATAATGAGAAATCAAATTATCTCATAGAATTAGTATACACTATTCAAGAAAATTTGTAAAACCAAAACATATTAACAATGGAGCTAAAAATAAATTTTTACAGAATTGCCAAAATGGTTTTTCAGACCATAAAACGACCACACAACTGAGATAAAGCCAATTGTGTGGTCGTTACATTTAAAACTTCGTATTTAATTTTATTTTACAATCATTACAGGTACTGCGATTTTTTCTAATACAACTTGACTAACACTGTTACGGAAAATGCTTTCCAAAAATCCTAGGCCACGACTACCGATGACAACCGCATCACATTTTTCATCTTCAACTGTCCGCAAAATACTTTCGGCAACATCACTGCTGTTCTCTAATAGATACATACAATTAATATTTTTACCAAGCATTAAAGCACGGGCAGCATCTAAAACTTCATCGCCTATCTGAGCATATAAGCAATCACCGTCAACTTCTATAACAGGTTGCTTACGCCCTTCTTCGGTAACAGTCATAATAACCAATTCACCGCCGCTTAAAGCTACTAGGCCACAGGCATATTCCAAAGCACGCCAGGAATATTCTGTTCCATCTATCGGTACCAATACACGTTGTAACATTTTATTTTACAATAAGAACCGGTACAGAGGCATATTGAGAAACTTTGGAGCTTACACTACCAAGGAAGAATTCTGCGATACCGGACAAGCCACGGCTACCGATAACGATTGCATCACAATTGCATTTTTTAGACAAAGCGATGATACGCTCAGACGGATGACCTACCTCCAGGCTAAACTCAGTTTTGCCAGGATAGCTTTCCAATCTTTCTTGAGCCATTTCCAATACTTTATCGCCGATTTTTTCTAATTCATTATTACCTTGGGTTATAGTTGCATGATCAAGAGGTACTGCCAATAAAGCTGCATTGTTATAAGGTTGGATAACATTAACTATCGCTAATTCACTACCAAATCGGGAACCGATTTCTACAGCGGTATTTAAAGCTCTCCAGGATCCTTCACTACCATCAACAGGTACTAAAATCTTTTTAAACATAGATAACACCTCCAAATTATGACCAACACATAAAGTTGATAATATGCAAAACCATTATTCAGTTTCTTATGTAGTATATTCTCTCTCAATATTTATTTTTCCTGCTTAATTATTCGCGGCCACGTTTTTTTCTTGCGGCATGAATACGAGCAGATTTCTTACTAAATTTTTTGGGTTCAGCAGTTAAATTTGCTAATTCAGTAGGAGACTTCTTTTCGTTTTCAAAAACCTCGCCTTTAAAGAAACGGAAATACAAAGCAATGCCTGCACAACCTAAGATAGGCAGACCACCTACTAAATAACGATAACCTGCAGGAGAAGCCATGGTAATAAAGTCATACAGAACTATGCAGGCAGGAACAAGAATAATTTGACCAAATTTGGCAAACATACCCTCCTTGCCCATAAAACGTACCACCATGCCATAAGCTAGGAACGCCACAGCAAAAGAAACAAAAGACATAAAGACTAAAAAGGCAAAAAACTCAAAATTCACTTTTAACGAACACCTTCCTGAATAAAATTTTAGCAGATGACTTATTTAGCACAAGCTCTTTCACCGATTACGCGTGCTGCCCAAACGCCGCTAGCACTTGCTTGGGACAGACCTCTGGTAATACCGGCACCATCACCAACAGCAAACATATTCGGTACTTTAGTTTCTAAATTGCCATCCAGCTCTAAACGTGCACTATAAAATTTTACTTCTACACCATATAAAAGCGTATCAGCATTAGCCATACCCGGTGCAATTTTATCAAGTGCATAAATCATTTCAATAATATCATCTAATTGACGTTTAGGCAATACCAAGCTTAAATCACCAGGAGTTGCAGATAAAGTCGGCTTAGTAAAGCTCTTGAGTAAACGTTTTTCATTTGTTCGACGACCTTTAATCAAATCACCAAAACGTTGTACTAAAACACCGCCGCCAAGCATATTGGAGAAAGACGCAATACGTTTACCATATTGTAAAGGTTCATGAAACGGCTCAGTAAATTTACTGCTTACCAATAAAGCAAAGTTGGTATTTTTGCTGTGTAATTTAGGATCACGGAAACTATGACCGTTAACAGTAATAATACCATCAGTATTTTCGGCTACAACATAACCATAGGGATTCATACAGAAAGTACGAACAATATCATTATACACCTGAGTACGATACAAAATTTTTGCTTCATATACTTCATCAGTAATATGTTTGAAAACATCAGCTGGCACTTCTACACGTACACCGATATCTACCTGATTATTAATGAAACTCAGACCCATATTCTTACATTGTTGGGTATACCATTCTGCACCTGCTCTACCAGGAGCGGCAATCAAATACTTACATGCAACGGGCTCTCCTTTTTCCAAAGTCAAAGAAAATGTTCCATCATCAAGATGTTTAATTTCTTCTACCATCACATTGCAACGAATATCAATCTTATCACGCAAAAATTTATAAATATTTTCCATGATAATCAAATTGTTTTCAGTACCTAAATGACGTACTTTAGCATTCAAAAGATGTAAATCATATTTCAAAGCTTGTACACCGATAGTACTGTTTTTAGTGGAAAAATATTCACCAGGAGCACCATGACGGCAATTTAACTCATCAACATAGTCAATCAATTCCATAACTTTAGCATCAGGCAGATAATCATTCAACCAACCACCGAATTCAGTAGTAAAATTATATTTACCATCAGAAAAAGCTCCTGCACCACCAAATCCACGCATAATGCTACAAGGGTTGCAATTTATACAATGATCTACCTTTTTTGCAGCCAACGGACAATATCTTTTATCAATGGCATTGCCTGATTCTAACATAACCACCTTTAAATCAGGATATTTCATTACAAATTCATAAGCAGCGAAAATTGCTGCCGGACCACCGCCAATAATAGCTACATCAAACATTATTATTTCCTCCTAAATATCATAATTTCTCTTCTCATCGCCTAATGGCTCGTCTTTTTGTGGATTTTTTCGCAATACTTCTAAATTTTTCTTAGCACTCGCTAATGCATCATCATATACAGTCCTAAAAGGACTTAAATCTTGCGGCTTACCTGCCTTAAGCCATTCAGTTACCACACGTCCTAATGCATAAGTAGTACCTACTGCTACAGGAATCTGTAAGGGTGCAAATGGTATTAATGTCGTTAAAGTGCTACCAACAAAATATGCACCTAAACTTCCTAATAAACTAACAGCCATTTTTTCACTAAGCTCTTCATCATAAACCTTACCTAATTTCATAATCATATATACTTCATTGGCAATTAGGCTCATCGTCCCTACCAAAGGAGCAACAACAATTACACCGGCACGTGCAGCTGCCCACCGGCACAAAGCTTCTGCTTCATCAGCTCTCACCCTATCATCGATTACAGTGACTTTTTCTGCATTTTTTATTTCTTCAGAAATAATTTTTCCCATCTTCTTTCCATCCTTTATTACGCCACGAAAAACCGCAGTTCACTAGGACTGCGGTTTTCAATCTCCATGTTTATATTATCCAAAACATAACATCTATTTTATTCAGGTAAAGCGTTTTTCTCACGCATATAGTCAGTAACCATGTAGTTACTTTCTTCTACAAGTACCAAAGCATGAGTAGCATTCTTTTCTAAAAACGGTAAAATTTTCTCGATGTTTTCCCTTTTATCCACAATTTCCACAATTACAGGCATATTCGCATTGCCGCTGATAAAGGTATTTACAGCACGACCTACACCTCTTAATTGAGAAGCATAACCTTCTATACCACGAGTAACAGTGCCACCTGATAATCCCAAATGACGTGCTTCACGTAAAATAGCTTTATAAAGCGGAATATCATTATAAAGCACATCTTCACCGGTATACACCTTAAGAAAAGTTATCTTTTTAAATTCTAAAGACATATGCTTCACCTCCATGAATCTAGGTAAACTATCTATAAACATTATAACACTTTATACTTATCAATGTAAGCATATTATTTTGTTAAATTTTATCAATATAGTTAGGCCGAATGAAAAACATCTTGTCATCCTGCACATAATATTTTATTATATAAGCAATGCAAGCTTTTGCAAACTAAGTGAATAGAAAGAAGGTATTTATATATGTTACAAGAAAATCTTATCGGTACCGCTACCGTAAAAGTTACCGAGGCTAATACTGCTGCAACTATGAAAAGCGGCTCTCTGACTGTTTTTGCAACTCCGGCAATGTGTGCTTTGATGGAAGAGGCTGCTTGTGCCGCTGTTAATACACATCTAGAAGTAGACAGTGGTACTGTCGGCATCAGCCTGAATATTACCCATGATCGTGCTACTGCTTTAAACGACACCGTTACCGCAACTGCTACCTTAACTAAAATTGACGGCCGTAAGCTGATCTTTTCCGTAGAAGCTAAAGACAGCAAAGGCATTATCGGTAAAGGCACTCATGAACGTTTTATTATAAACAATGAAAAATTCATGTCTAAAGTAAATGCCTAAGCCAAAATACATTTTACCACATCAATAATTGATGTGGTATTTTTCATTCATGTAACATCAAATTGAAAATTTACCGCAAAAAAAGTTAAGCTACTTATACGTCAGCTTCACTTTAGATTTTTACTACTTATTCAGTAGCTATATATTCTATTATATTAATTAAAACTTTACTGAAATCATTTTCCGGAAGATATAAAATACCTAATAATAACAACGCCACAAAGGCATAAACAAATTCTATTCGTATTTTTTTTTTAATTTCTGCCATGGTTGTCCCTCTAATCTTTTATCTTTTATTTTTTATAGTATACCATGCAAAAATTAATTGCAAATTAACATAATATCAAATAATATACAAAAGCAGCTGCCACCAAGACAGCTGCTTAAATACTCTTGGTGCGAGTGACAGGAATCGAACCTGCATGCCGTAAGGCGCCAGATCCTAAGTCTGGTGCGTCTGCCAGTTCCGCCACACTCGCATACTCAATAAGTATATCACAAAATATACTAAATCGTCTAGAGAAATATTACCACTAAATAGCTTAGCGGCAATAAAATTTATTTGTGTAAAATATCAATCTGAATACCGGAAGCTTGCATCATATCCTCAGCTAATTTATCAGGATAAGGATTAGCATAGACAATACGCTTAATACCTGCATTGATTAAAATCTTAGTGCAAACTACACAGGGCTGATGAGTGCAGTAAATCGTGCCGCCGTTAACAGATACGCCATGATAAGCAGCCTGCACGACAGCATTCTGCTCTGCATGAATACCACGACATAATTCGTGCATTTTACCGGATGGTACCTTAAGCTGTTCGCGCAGACAGCCTACCTCCTCACAGTGAGGTAAATCCTTAGGAGTGCCATTATATCCAGTAGCCACGATTTGTCTGTCTTTAACAATAACTGCACCTACACTACGGCGTAAGCAAGTAGAACGCTTACTTACAACCTGAGCAATTTCCATAAAATACTCGTCCCATTCAGGACGTGTGCGATGTTCCATGTTTGCTTACCCTAGAAATTAAACGGTACCAAAAATACGGTCGCCGGCATCACCTAAGCCAGGAACAATATAGCCATGCTCGTTCAGATGATCATCTAAAGCGGCAGTAAAAATAGTTACATCTGGATGAGCTGCATTAAGACGTTCAACGCCTTCTGGAGCTGCAACTAAGCACATGAAGCAAATATTTTTCAGGCCACGTTTTTTCAATTGATCAATAGCAGCAATAGCAGAACCGCCGGTTGCCAACATCGGGTCAACAACGATAGTATAAGCATCTAAGTCTTTAGGCAACTTGCAGTAGTATTCTACAGGCACCAAAGTTTCTTCATTACGGCTCATACCGATATGACCTACATTAGCTTCAGGAAGCACAGTCAGTACGCCTTCCATGAAGCCTAAGCCTGCACGCAGGATAGGCACAACAGTAACGGTACCACGGATTTTTTTACCGGTAGTTTCGCACAACGGAGTAGTTACCTTACAATCTTCCATAGGAATATTTTTAGCTGCTTCAAAAGTCAGCAGCATAGCAACTTCGCCAATGGTACGACGGAAATCTGCGCTACAAGTATTAGCGTCACGCAGAACGGTCATTTTACTTTGTAAAAGCGGATGATTTACAACATTAATCTGCATAAATTAAATTCCTTTCTTACAATTAATTATTTTATGTTTGTATACATAGGATATTTAGCGCACAGAGCAGCGACACGTTTAGCAGCCTCTGCATGCTTAGCTTCGTCAGTAGGATTATTCAATACCAGAGCCATGATTGCTGCAACCTCGCGGAAGTCTTCTTCTTTAAAGCCACGGGTAGTAGCAGCCGGAGTGCCCAGACGGATACCACTGGTTACAAACGGGCTTGCAGGATCGAAGGGAATGGTGTTTTTATTGCAGGTAATACCTACAGCATCCAGCAGATGTTCTGCTTCTTTACCAGTAAGGTTTTTGTTACGTACATCAACCAGAATCAGATGGTTATCAGTACCACCGGAAACAAGACGGAATCCTTCAGCTACCAGACCTTCAGCAAAAGCATTCGCATTTTTAACGATATTTTCTTGATATTCTTTAAATTCCGGCTTCAAAGCTTCACCGAAAGCAACTGCTTTAGAAGCAATAACGTGCATCAGCGGACCGCCTTGCAAGCCAGGGAAAATAGCCTTATTGATTTTCTTAGCATATTCTTCGTTATTGGTCAAGATAATACCGCCACGAGGACCACGCAAAGTTTTATGAGTAGTAGTTGTAACGATATCAGCATAAGGTACTGGAGATGGATGCAGGCCTGCAGCAACTAAACCGGCAATATGAGCCATATCAACTAATAATAAAGCTCCATTAGCATGTGCAATATCAGCAATGCGTTTGAAATCGATGATACGCGGATAAGCACTAGCACCTGCAACAATCATTTTCGGATGATGTTCTTTAGCTAATTTTTCAATGCCTTCATAATCAATTAATTCAGTTTCCGGATTGACACCGTAATGAACTACATTGTAATAGCTGCCAGAAATATTTACCGGGGATCCATGAGATAAGTGACCGCCTTGGGACAGGTCCATACCCATCATGGTGTCACCAGGTTGCAGGAAAGCAAAGTAAACAGCCATGTTAGTGCTTGCACCACAGTGAGGTTGTACATTAGCAAATTTAGCGCCAAAAAGTTTTTTAGCACGTTCAATAGCTAAGGTTTCTACTTTGTCAACATATTCGCAACCGCCATAATAACGGTGACCAGGATAACCCTCTGCATATTTGTTAGTCAGAATAGTACCCATAGCTTCCATAACAGCCGGGGTAACAAAGTTTTCAGATGCAATTAATTCAATTTTATTGCGTTGACGGTTCAGTTCTTCATGAATAATTCCGTCTAATTCAGGGTCTACCACTGCTAATTTTTCTAAATTCATTCTTTTAGTCCCTCCTAGATATAATAGCTTTGCAGCTTATTTACAAATTCATAATGAATGGGTAAAATGTACCAATTTGCTAGAAAGGGCATTCTTCTTCATTAAACCCTGACAGCTTAAACAACTTCCACCAAAAAGGTAAAAGGCCTCTGGCATTTTATAAAAATTTTTATAACCTGTCTTCAGGATATTGTGCACGCGGGCCTCCGACTAAAGGCGGACGTGTTCTGGCAGCAGTCAGCACTGCTTCACCAATTTTTTTATACTGCAGACGAACCGGAACGGCTACACGTTTCAAATGCATACCGATTAGTGTCTGACCGATATCCAAGCCTAAATGTGCAGAAACTGCTTCTACAACTACGGGAGTTTCGAAATTTTCATATGCCGCAGTTCCCATAGCACCGCCTGCGTGAGGAGCAGGACGGACAGTGACCTCTTCAAGACTATATTTTTCTGCTGCTTCCGCTTCCACTACCAAAGAGCGATTCAAATGCTCACAGCATTGTACAGCAAGATATAGTTGATGCTCATCGCAGACTTTTTTCAGTGCTTTAAACATTGCTACAGCCATTTCGCTGCTGCCTCCTGTACCGATTTTATTACCTAAAACCTCACTAGTACTACAGCCTAAAACAAAAATCTGACCGGCACGTGTTTTCGCTGCAGCAATCAACTCTTCTGCTGCAGCAGTTAATTCCTGCACAATTTTTTCTTTTGTTTCCATAGTCGATTACTTCTTTTCCTAATAAATCTTATAAAAATTTAGATTATTTTTCTAAAGCCATGATTTTATCTACACGACGTTGATGTCTGCCACCTGCAAATTCAGTTTCCAGCCATGCATCAGTAATCATTTCTGCTAAACCTACGCCAGTAGTACGTTCACCCATGCAGAGAACGTTAGCATTGTTATGCTCACGGCTCATTTTTGCAGAAAACACATCGGCGCAAAGCGCAGCTCTGATGCCTTTACATTTGTTAGCTGCAATAGAAATACCAATACCGGTACCACAGATTAAAATACCACGTTCAGCACCGCTTTCACCACTGGTAATATCTTGGCACAATTTTTCTGCAAAATCAGGATAATCTACAGACTCTTCGCTATAGGTACCATGATCTACAACTTCAATACCTTTATCTTGTAAATATTTTTTAATGTGTTCTTTTAAATGGAATCCACCATGATCGCTTGCCATTGCAATTTTCATAATTCTTTGCCTCCCAATATAAACTGATTAATAACACATAGTGTTAATCAATTATTTAACCAATATTATTTTAACATATATTCAGGAACTTGGGGATTGTTTTTTAAATGCAGCTCCCCATTTTCTAAAGTAATAATCTGAAAACCTGCTGCTTTACGCATACGATTCATGATTGCTAAACCAATTCCGTCTTCAGCAACACCTTCAGCAATAATTACATCAGGCTTTGTTCTATCAAAATCACGCAGCAGGCAGAACAAGTCACCTGCTAACTGTTCTAAACTATTGCCCCAGCAGGACAACTGCAAAGCAGAATTCTTCGGCAAACGTTCTGCTGTACTATTACTGCATAACACGCCTACCTTCATTCCATGTGCCAAAATATTTTCCGCAATTTGCGGCAGCTCCCTAGCCGCTTCACCTTCTAATAAATATACTGGTGCCTTCGGTGCATAATGACGATATTTCATACCAGGAGCCTTGGGTTTAAAGTTTTTATCACCATGGAGTGCAGGGTCTATTTCTACTACACCCAAAACATCTACCAACATTTCATAAGTAATTCCACCTGGTCGCAGAATAGTCGGAATCGGTTCAGTAGTATCAACAACAGTTGACTCTAAGCCGATACCGCAATTGCCGCCATCTAAAACAGCAGCTACCTTACCCTGCATATCCTCCATAACATCTTGCGCGTTAGTAGGACTTGGACGACCGCTGATGTTAGCTGACGGAGCCGCAATAGGACAGCCGCAAGCTTTGATAAATTCATGAGCAAAGGTATTGGACGGGCAACGGATAGCTACCGTAGGCAGTCCTGCACTGACAGCGTCGGGGACGATTTCAGATTTATTAACTATTAATGTCAGCGGACCGGGCCAGAAATGCTCTATCAGCTTTTCAGCATTAGCATTTAAACCTGTAGTCAGTTTTAAAGCCCCTGCCTTATCCGCTACATGCAAAATCAACGGATTATCATTAGGACGACCCTTAGCTTTAAAAATTTTCGCTACAGCCTCCGGATTTAATCCGTTAGCACCTAAGCCATAAACTGTTTCTGTCGGAAAAGATACTACTTCTCCTTGCTTAATGAACATAGCGGCTTGATTTAATATTTCTTGATTATCACAATTCTCGCGTAATTTCCAATAAAAGGTCTGCATATCTTTTCTCGTCTTCTTTCTCTACATTTTGTTTTGCTTTAATTGCAAACACCATACGGTCAATACCAGCATAATCTTGACGAACTGCAGTCTTGGCAAAACCTGCAGCAAGGCACATTTCCTGTACAGCCTCTGCTTGATGAATACCTATTTCAAAAGCTAGCAGTCCTTCCTCTGCCAAATGCTCCATAGCCTCAGCTGTAATACGACGGTAAAAATCTAAACCATCTACACCACCATCCAAAGCACCATGAGGCTCCTGCTGCACATCTTTATCTAAAGCTACAATATCAGCTGCAGGAATATACGGTGGATTAGAAACGATAATGTCAAATTTTTTATCAATAGGAATTCTACTAAAAACATCACTGTGCAAGAAACCGATGCGTTCACTAACGCCGATTTTTTCTGCATTCTCTTTTGCAACCAATAAAGCATCAGTACTTATATCAGCACCCACACCCTTAGCCTGCGGCAGATAATCCAATAAAGACACCACTATAGCACCACTACCTGTACCTATGTCCAAAATTTTCACATCTCCCTCAGGACGCAGGAAGGGAGCAGCCTTAATCAGGCTTTCTACTAACAGCTCTGTTTCCGGACGCGGTACTAAGGTTGCCTGGGTAACCTTGAAATTATTACGCATAAAAGCCTTTTCACCTAAAATATAAGCCAATGGTTCAAAATTACCACGGCGTTTAACATATTCATGGAATAAAGCCAGCTCTTCTTCACTTAAAGGACGTTCAAAATCAACATAAAGAGTAATTCTTTCGCACTTTAAGACAGCACAAAGCAGTACTTCAGCGTCAAGGCGTGGAGATTCCACGCCTTTGCTTTCAAAGTACTGCTTCGTCCAATTTAAAATTTTCATAATTGTCCAGACAGTCTTGCCCATTTTATTTCACCTGTCTTAATAGTTCACTTTGTTTTGCAGTAATAAGTGCATCCAGCAGTTCATCCATATCACCATTGACAATGGATTCCAGCTTATGCAGTGTCAGACCGATACGATGATCAGTAACACGCCCCTGAGGATAATTATATGTTCTGATACGTTCGGAGCGATCACCTGTACCTACTTGGCTCTTACGATCCTCAGCAGTAGCCGCACGTTGTTCTTCCTGTGCTCGTTCTAAAATACGTGCACGCAGCACACGTAAACATTTTTCACGATTTTTAAGCTGAGATTTTTCATCTTGACATTGTGCTACGATACCTGTCGGAATATGAGTCATACGTACAGCAGATTCAGTTTTGTTTACATACTGACCACCGGCACCACCTGCACGATAAGTATCAATACGTAAATCTGCAGGATTGATTTCTACATCAACCTCTTCTGCTTCAGGCAATACAGCAACGGTTACAGTAGAGGTGTGTACACGTCCTTGAGATTCAGTTTCGGGCACGCGTTGTACACGATGTACGCCACTTTCAAATTTCATGCGACTATAAACGCTATCACCATTTATTTGAAATACAACTTCTTTAAAGCCGCCTAGTTCAGTCGGACTAGAGTCCATAACCTCCACGCGCCAACCGCGTGTTTCAGCATAACGCATATACATACGGAACAAAACGCCTGCAAATAAAGCAGCTTCATCACCGCCTGCACCGCCGCGAATTTCTACAATAACGTTTTTATCGTCGTTAGGATCAGAAGGCAGTAAAAGAATAGTCAGCTTTTGTTCATATTCTTCTATTTGCGGTTTCAGTTCTTTCAATTCTTCTTTAGCCATTTCCACTAGCTCAGCATCATCACCTGCTTGCAGCAATTCTTCTGCCTCATCACGTGCCTTACACATATCACGGTATTCACGATAAGCAGTAACAATCGGCTCTAGCTTAGCATGAGCCTTAGTTGCCTTCAGCCAGGTAGTTTGATCAGCAATGACCTCAGGGTCGCTGATTTTTGCTTCCAAATCTAAATATCTATCTTCCAGTGCTTGTAATTTATCGAGCATTATAAATTCTTCTCCCCTTGCTAATATTCTAGTTTTAAGGTTTCCTTCTCATAAAAAAATCATCAATACTTATTTTTCAACGACAGCAACTTCATCAGGGACAATTTCTTCCGGCGGCAGTACTGCCTTCAAGGAAGCAATTGCAACTTCAATCTGACTGTCATCAGGCTGACGGGTGGTCAGTTTTTGCAATAGTAATCCTGGCATAATGGCAAAATGCACTAATGGATTGTCATCATGATTGCCTGCAAAACGTATAATTTCATAACTTACGCCAGCAATAACCGGCATCAAAACTACTCGAGAAGCAATACGCTCCAAAAGATCCGGCCAACCTAAGAAAGTAAAAATAAACATGCTGATAAGCATAACAATCATTAAAAAGTTAGTACCGCAACGAGGATGCAGAGTACTAAAAGGACGTACATTTTCTACCTTTAAAGGCAGACCTGCTTCAAAAGCATAAATAGTTTTATGTTCGGCACCATGGTATTGGAAAACACGTTGAATATCATTCATCGAAGAAATAGTTGCAATATAGGCTAAGAAAATAACCATACGCAAAACACCCTCTGCCAGATTCAACAGCATAGGATCTGAAGTCAGCTCATGCAGAAAACGCATGGACCATGTAGGGATAACGATAAACAGACCTACTGCCAATAATACGGATGTAGCAATTGTCATTACCATCTCTTTACCTGTCAGCTGCTCATCTTCATCGCCGGACACCTGTGCAGAATACGCCAGTGCCTTCATACCATCATATAAAGATTCAAATAAAGCAATAACGCCGCGTAGCAGCGGTTTTTTCAAAATCGGATATTTATCACGGATGCTGTTTACGGGATTTACATCAACAGTAATCTCACCATTAGGAGTACGTACAGCTACGGCCACCTTATCAGTGCCACGCATCATAACGCCCTCAATAACAGCTTGTCCACCAACTTTAGGTTTATTATTCGCGCTCATAGTAAAATCTCCATTAAGATTATTTACGATTCAATATTTATTCTCTAATTTTGTCAAGAAAATGTCTGTTTTCACATCAGACAAACTTTTTGGATATACAAATACAGCAGAGCTTGTAAGTTGCAAGCTCTGCTGTAAAATGCAAGATTATTGTTCTTTGTTGTAGCGTTTGTTGAATTTTTCAATACGGCCACGAGCAGCAACGTTACGTTGTTGACCAGTGAAGAATGGATGGCATTTAGAGCAAACATCCACGCGTAATTCTTTTTTAGTGCTGCCAGTTACGAAGCTTGCGCCACATGCACAGGTAGCAGTAACTTCACCGTAGTTCGGATGAATCTTTTCTTTCATTCTTTACACCTCTCTTTACTTGTTATGACATATTGTCGTATCAGTTAGATATTCACACTAGGTAATTGTATCACAGCCACCCTAGTAAAGCAAGCTATTTTTGCAAATTTCATAATAGCTTGCATATGGGTGAAATCTATTATTCACAAAAAGCAAATTTATCAACGTCAAACATTCCCATATCAGTAATACGCAAACGCGGAATAACAGGTAAAGCCATAAAGCTTAAGCTGATAAATGGGTCTACACCTTGTGGTACGCCTTGAGCATGGGCCTTGATTTTTATGTCGTCAAGACTATTAGCAAGCTCTTCTGTTGATAAACTGCTCATTAACCCGCCAATATCTAAGGGTACTGTACCGACTACTTTACCCTCTTTAACCAAGGTATATCCTCCTTGAACACGAATCAGCTCCTGGGTTGCAATAAACATATCAGCAGGACTGCTACCTATAACAATCAGGTTGTGGCTATCATGAGCAACAGTTGTAGCTGCCGCACCATTACGCAATCCATATCCTTGTAATAAACCTAAGCCGATATTGCCTGTGCCATTATGACGTTCAATAACAGCAATCAAATGCACTCTTCCTGCTGCCAATGCTTCAGCGACTTCACTGCCGTGCATCTCTCCGCGTTCAGTAAAAATTTCTCCCTCCAGCATTTGAATAACAGGATAAAGCTTATCTGTAGCAAATCTGCTAATGGCAAAAGCATCTTCAGTAAAAGGCGCCGGATGAACACTACCTGCCAAAGCCGCAGGAGCAGGAGTAAAGTTCACAGTCTCTCCTAAAGCAACAGCATCTTCACCCTTATGGAAAACATGCAAAGGCTTTAAACTCTCCAAATTATCGAAAACGACCAAATCTGCCTGCCATCCCGGTGCTACAGCACCAATATTTTTCAAGCCATAAATACGTGCCGCATTAATAGAAGCCATACGCAAAGCACGTACTGGCTCCATGCCTAAAGCAATAGCCATTTGCACGCAATGTCTAATAGTACCTTCTTTCCTTATATCTGCCAAATGCTTATCATCAGTGCAAAAGGCCATATTGCTAATATCAACACCATCCTCAATAACGCCTTGGATAATAGCAGTCAGATTACGTGAAGCAGAGCCCTCACGTACTAAAACAGCCAACCCTGCACGTAGCTTAGCTTTCGCCTCGGACCAAGAAATGCTTTCATGATCCGTATTAATACCGCTGGCAGCATAAGCCTGTAGCTCTTTACCGCCCAACATCGGTGCATGACCGTCAATAACACGTTGCTCATCCAGAAAAAGCTGTAATTTACTTAATACACTAGGATCGTTATTTAAAACACCCGGTACATTCATCATTTCGCCTAAGCCCAAGATTCCGTCCTCATGCATTAAGTCAGCACAGGCATCAGCATCCATTACACAGCCTGCATGTTCAAAAGGAGTTGCAGGAACACAGGACGGCAATTCCACATAATAATTAATAGGCATTTCCTGACCGGAATGCAGCATATAACGAATACCAACAGCACCTGCTACATTAGCAATCTCGTGAGGATCTGTTATTAATGTAGTTACACCCCAGCGTAATTCCTCCAAGCAATATTGCTGCGGTGCAGCCATACTACTTTCCACATGACAATGAGCATTGATAAGTCCGGGAGCCAAATAAGCCCCCTTAATATCCAATACCTTCTTAGCGTCCTTATAAGTTCCATTAGCAGCAACAGCCGCAATATAACCTTCGGCAACAACAACCTCAGCTTCATAAACAGATTCGGTTAAAACATCAACGATTTTAGCATTTTTGATTAATAAATCAGCAGGCTGCTTACCTAAAGCAACCGCACGTAAAAGCTCACGCATATTTTCACACCCTTTAACAAGTAAAATAGCTGATGCCTTATTTTAAGCCACAGGCTCAGCAAAGACATCAGCTATCAAGATACAATGTACTTAATTCATAAGCAGTCCGACACTGCTTATGAATTAAACGTAAATATATTTCAGTACGAATATTACAGCCAGAGCATAAATAATCCAGCTGGTTTTTTTAGTTTTATAAGCACCTGTTACCAGATTGATGATTACATAGGAAATAACACCCATGGAAATACCCTCAGAAATAGAATACATGAAGGGCATTGCAATAGCAGCGATGAAAGCAGGTACAGCTTCAGTGAAATCTTCGAAATCGATACGCAGCAAGCTGCTTACCATCAAGAAGCCTACAACTACTAATGCAGGAGCAGTAGCAAATGCAGGAATAGCCAAGAAGATAGGTGCTAAGAATAAGCTTACTAAGAACAGGAATGCGACAACGATGGATGTCAAACCAGTACGGCCGCCTGCAGCAACACCGGCACTGGATTCAACGAAGGTAGTAACAGTAGAAGTACCCAAAACAGCACCACCGGTAGTAGCGATGGAGTCAGCTAAAAGTGCACCTTCAATTTTCGGCAGCTTGCCATCTTTATCCAACATATCTGCTTTAGAAGCAACACCAATCAAAGTGCCCAAAGTATCGAACAGGTCAACAAACATAAAGCTCAACATAATAGTGATAAAATTAAAGGTAGCAATTGCACTGAAGTCCAAATGCATAAAGGTCGGAGCCAGACTCGGAATGCTGATACCATTGGAGAAGTTAGGCATTACAGAAAAAGCACCCAGCTTCGGATCAGGTACATACAGTCCTGTCAGTTCGCATGCCATGCCCATCACCCAGGTAAACAAGATACCCAGTAAAATACCACCGGGAACTTTTTTAGCCAGCAGAGCAGCTGTAATCAAGATACCGATAATTGCCAATAATGCACCAATACCGGTATGGCAGAAGGAACCATCAGCCAAAGCAGCTTTGAACGGATACAGACCTACCAAGGTCGGACCATCAACAACAATTTTGGAGTTTTGCAGACCGATGAAAGCAATGAACAGGCCGATACCACTAGTAACACCGAATTTCAAAGCAGGCGGAATGCAATTAAACAGTGCTTCACGTACCTTAGTCAAAGACAAGATAATGAATAAGATACCTTCTACAAATACTGCAGCCAACGCTACTTTCCAAGAATAGCCCATTTGACCACAAACAGTGTATGCAAAGAAAGCATTTAAACCCATACCCGGTGCCAAAGCAAAGGGATAATTAGACAGTACAGCCATTACTACGCAACCTAAAACCGCACCTAAAGCAGTAGCAGTAAAGACAGCACCTGCATCCATACCGGTAGAACCAAGGATACCCGGGTTAACAGCCAAAATATAAGCCATAGTCATAAAGGTAGTCAAACCAGCAATAATTTCGGTTTTTACTGAAGTTTGATGTTCTTTCAGCTTAAATGTTTTCTCTAAAAATTCAATCATAAATACGCCTCCTAAAAAAATTATTTTCACTATAAAAGTGATTAGGATATTTTCAGCCGAGTACTACGGCCTAAGACCTTAGTAAGTTAAAATTTCCGGACCATTTTCAGTAATCAGGATGGTATGCTCCCATTGTGCAGATAAGCTTCCATCCTGAGTATAAACAGTCCAATCATTAGCCGCATCAACGAAAACATCACGGCGGCCAATATTAATCATCGGTTCAATGGTAAAAATCATACCCGGTGCTAAAATCATACCGGTTTTTCGTTTACCTACGTGACAAACGAAAGGATCTTCATGGAATTCCACACCCACACCATGACCACCGAATTCGGTTACAACGCTGTAACCATGCTTACGAGCCAATTGAGAAACAGCAGCACCGATATCGCCTAATTGTGCCCAAGGTTGTGCTGCCTCGACAGCTTTAACTAGGCATTGTTTAGCAATAGCAACTAAGTCTGCAGCCGGCTTAGCAACCTTACCGATCATAAACATACGGGAAGCATCAGCATAATAACCTTTATAAATAGTAGACACGTCAACATTGACAATATCACCACTGCGCAGAATATCATCCTTGCTGGGAATACCATGACAAACCTGATCATTTATAGAGGTGCAAACGCTTTTAGGGAAACCGCAGAAGCCTAAAGGAGCCGGAGTAGCATCATGAGCAATAGTAAACTCATAAACAATGCGGTCAATCTCTTCCGTAGACATCCCTGCTTTAATATGTTTAGCAACCTCGTCTAAGATAGCGGTATTGATTTTGCAAGCTTCACGAATGCCGGCAATCTGTTCCGGAGTTTTAATCATTTCACGTGTAGGAACTTCAAAACCCTGTTTCTGCAAAAAGCTCAGCTTCTTATCATTCATTTCATGACATTCAGAATATGGCTTTTGACTTCCACACCAACATAATTTCTCTTCCATCATGTTCTCCTATTCTTTAAAATTATTTTGTAAAGTATTAAATAGTTTACATAGCTTCTTATATTTTACCACAATTCTAGCACCTTTTCACGTGCGTATTTTTACTATTTTTGCCGTTTTTCGTTTCAGAGCCTAAACCTTGCGTAATATAATTATGGTTATACAGTTTAAAGTATTATACTAACACGAAGAATATTTCCATGTCCATAGCTAATTAAGAGAAAAATAATCTTCATCTACTAAAATCTTATTACAAAGGTAAGTCTTTTATGATAAAATTACTTTATATTACTTAAACGAGGAGAAATTTCTATGGAACAATATTTACTTTATTTCGTTGACATTATCCTACATTTAGATAAGCATCTGCCGGAAATCATGATGGCTTATGGTCATTTGATTTATGCAATCTTATTTTTAGTAGTTTTCTGCGAAACAGGTTTAGTAGTTACCCCATTTCTGCCCGGTGACTCTCTGCTCTTTGCCTGCGGTGCCTTAGCTGCGACTGCACCGGAAGGTATGGATATCAAAATCATTACTTTGATTTTCCTAGTATCTTCTATTCTCGGCGACGCCTGCAACTATATGATTGGTGAAAAGCTAGGTTTGCACATGATTAATGCCAAACATAGCTTAATAAAAAAAGAGCATATTGATAAAGCCAGTGCGTTCTATGAAAAGCATGGTCACAAAGCTATTTTCTTAGCCCGCTTCGTGCCCATAGTCCGCACCTTTGCACCATTTGTAGCAGGTATCGGTAAAATGCACTATCTCACCTTTGCACACTACAATGTTATCGGTGCTGTAGTCTGGGTATTCTTATTTGTCGGTGGCGGTTACTTCTTTGGTAACATCCCTGTTGTTAAACATAACTTTACCCTTGTTACTTTAGGTATCGTTATTTTCTCTTTGTTACCTATGATTTATGAATTGTTTATCAAAAAGCTCTTAGGCAAAGCATAATAATTTCTCTTGAGGAGGTAAATAATGTATAGATTTAATTCCGATTATACCGAAGGCTGTCATCCTAATATTTTAAAAGCCTTGCTTGAAACCAACATGGAGCAAACTGACGGTTATGGCTTAGACCCATTCTGTGATACAGCACGCACTAAAATCAAAGAAACATTTTCCTGCCCTGATGCTGATGTGCATTTTCTCATCGGCGGAACTCAAACTAACTTAACAGTTATCTGTGCTGCTTTACGTCCGCATCAAGCTGTTTTCGGTACTACCATCAGCCATATTAATACTCATGAAGCCGGTGCTATCGAACACGTCTGTCACCGCGTCTTACCTTTACCACATAAAGATGGTAAGCTGACTGCCGAACAAATCAGAGCAGAATGGCATAAATACGCTACAGATCCCAGCCGTGAACATTGGGCTCAACCGAAAATGGTTTACATCTCCCAACCTACTGAAATAGGCAGTATGTATTCTAAAAAAGAGTTGCAGGATTTATACGCTGCCTGCCAAGAATCCGGCTTATATCTCTTTATCGATGGTGCCCGCTTAGGCTATGCTCTCGGTGCTCCCGATAACGATATTACTCCTGCTGAATTAGCCGCTAACTGCGATGTATTCTATATTGGCGGCACTAAATGCGGTTTATTATTCGGCGAAGCTGTTGTTATCAACAACCCTGCCTTAAAACCAGATTTCCGTACTATTGCTAAACAATGCGGTGCTATTTTAGCTAAAGGACGCCTTTTAGGTGTTCAATTCGCCACCGTCTTCACCGACAACCTGTATTTTGAAATCTGTGGCAAAGCAACCCGCCAAGCACTTTTAATTCGCGATGCTTTAAGAGCCCAAGGATTCAAATTCGTCACCGACTCTCCCACTAACCAACAATTCGTTATTTTAACTCCTGCACAATACGACCTTTTAAGCCAAGACTTTGCACTAAGCTTAAATGAATATCTTCCCGACGGTAATTACAGCGTCCGTATCTGTACTAGCTGGGCTACTAAAGAGGAAGAAATGAATAAATTAATCGACTTAATTAAAACCTTATAATATTTCAAAATCATAAAAGCTCTGTTTTCGTCAAACTGCGAAAGCAGAGCTTCTTTTTATCCCAACTCAGATGATTTGTGTTAACTTAAATTTTTGCGTATCACAAGATACTAATTTATAGTTTACGCCCTGTCGTTCTCCTTCAAAGGTCAGAACATGATTTTCACCACCATGAATATGACCGTACACACAATAATTTACGGCGTATGCTTCTAGCAAATCAGTAAATGCCGTCTGCTCATCAGCAGCAAACAATGGAGGATAGTGTAAAGCAACCACAATGCTTGCAGCCTGCTGTTTCTTAGCAGCATCTAAAGACATCTGCAAACGAATCGCTTCCCGCTTATAAATTTTTTCGTCTTCAGGCGTAAAATTTTCTGCTGACGGCAGTACCCAACCTCTAGTACCACAAACAGCAACATCACCTACCATAATGCAATCATTTTGAATGAAGTCAAAATCAGCACCATACATTTGCTGCATTTTATTCAAGCCAGACCACCAATAATCATGATTGCCACGCAATAACAGCTTACGTCCAGGAAGAGCGGCAATCCAAGCTAAATCCTCTGCTGCTTCCTTCAGTCCCATTGCCCAGGAAATATCACCACAAATAATTACAGTGTCCTCGACAGTTACCTGTTCCAACCAATTATCTTTTATCTGCTTCTTATGCTGCAGCCAATGCTCGCCAAAAATTTCCATAGGCTTCTTTGGCGGTTCACCAGATAAATGCAAATCACCAATTGCGTAAATATGCATACCTACCTCACATATTATTTAACAAAAATGCTCTTAACTCAGCAACGGTTTCTACATAATGCTCTACACCGACTTCCTGTAATTCGGCTAAGCTACCAAAGCCAAAACCGACACCAATGCAGGCAATACCATTCGCATGAGCTGAAATGACATCCTCACGTCTATCACCGATTAAAACAGTAACTGCTTTTTCTTCGTCAGCAATAATATTCCATTTTTTTAGAGCATTAGCTACTACAATTTCTTTTTTATCCATTTTGCCGTCTAAAGTACAGCCACTGATATCCTCAAGATATTTTCTGAAATCAAAATGTTCGGCAATACGTTCAGCAAACACCTCAGGCTTACCTGTTGCCATACCTAAACGGAAGTTACGTTGCTGTAATTCCGCTAACAGCTCCGGCATTCCCGGATAAACCTTATTTTCCCAAATACCAATATCAGTATAACGTTCACGATAAAAAGCCACTGCTTTTTCTGCTTCTGCATCAGTCATTTGAAAATATTTTTTATAGCTGGCGCGCAACGGAGGTCCGATAAAAACCTGTAATTTTTTTAAATCAGGCTCGTCAATACCCATATTATGCAACCCATATTGTACGCATTTAGTAATACCTTCAGCAGAATTAGTTAAAGTTCCATCTAAATCAAAAAGCAAATTTTTATACATTATGCCAAGCTCCTAAATTCATATAATCGTATTATTACTATTATAACATAAAATAAAACGGATGCCTAAGCTATCTTGCCTACGCATCCGTTTCAGGTTATGTAAAGACTTTTGACGAAAACGGCGCTACAACGTTCTCATCAGGAATTAACTCGGCATTGCCCTTGAGTGTTATGTTTTTAGCAATAACTAACCCCTTGATTTTGCATCCAGGATGGATGACCACTTCACCATAAGCAATGATTAAAGCATTATCCAAACATACATTATCATGAATCCTAATATTACCACCAGAGCTAATCAAAACAATCCTATCTGGAAATTCGCTATTGCTCTCCAGGTCAATAGATCCTGTATTACTAAATAAAGTTGAACCCTTAATTAAGCTGTTGCAAGGAAATTGTATTCCTATTTTTTTACAATAATAAAACTGGCTTGATAAACCATTCTTTTTTATATCCACGCCATCTATACTTGTAATAGATTTATCACGCAAAAAATCTACTTGTGGAGGCTTCACTTCTTCTAATGATTGTGCTTGCATATATATTGAAGCGTCCTCTGGTAAATATTCTGCACCGGTTATTTTATTTGCAAATAAAACGCAATTCCCTGCTACTTGCTTTTGCCTAGGATCAACAGTATAAGTAACTTGTGTTCTACTATGAATAGTATCCGGCTGATCCGAAGAAATCGTTGAAACAGAAAAACTATTAAATCGATTATCTTTACTATATTTACTTTCACCGATAACTTTTACTTCACTATTACCGGGTTGCAACCGACCTGTGAACCAAAGATATTCACCCTCCGGCCAACTATACTTTGACTGTTGACGAAACATAGAGCTACATAGAAGCCGCAGCTGATAATTATGAATAAAAAACTGCTGTTTTTTCTGCTCCTCTAAGCAGCTAAAAGCTGCTATCTGTGCTAATACTACTAAAATAAAACAAATCATCAGCAAGGGATAGCTGATACTACCGCGAGCTTTATTCATATCTGCATTGTACTGCATTATTACAGTAGATTAAGCCACAAAAATCTTTCCTGCGCTGTCCGTTTTTTAAAGTAAACTGCACAAGAATTTCTTTTTCCTTCGGAATGCTGACTTTCCAATGAACAAGGGTATTTTTCTCTAAAAAAAGTGGATTAACACCGCTACTATAAGCATTAATAGTCTTCTTATACAAACCGCCGTTGTTGCGATAAAGCTCTATCTGCTTATTGCCATAGATGGTTTGATACTTAATAATACCATTTGCATTAATAATTACCTTATGACTGTTTAAGCCAAGCTCCTTTTCTAAATGACTAAGCATATATCTACCAGCATCCTGTAATTCTATTTCTTGTTTCTGATATTGCCAGTAATACATGAAGCGGGAACTTGCCGTACTGCAAATGACACTTAACAATGCAAGTATACAGAAAGCAAAAACCACATCTAAAAGTACGAAGCCTGCTCTACTTTTCCTGGACCTGCAGTAAATTACATTGGAATTCCCCATCAGTTACTTGCACCTCCACTAATTTCAGACCATTGCTATCAATAAAACGTCTACTTATTTTATAGCGATTACTCATATCAGCGACTTCTATACCTGCCAAATTTTGCTCAGCAAGCTGTAACGTCTCTGTTAATTTTCCGGAAACCTCTAAAATACGTAACGCTTTAATAAACACAACCGCAGAGGAAACCAGTAGAGTTATGCATAATGAAAAAATTAATAATTCCTGTAAGCAGATAAAGCCATTATTTTGTTTCATTAATGCTAATCCTTCCTGTAACCGGCTGGACATTCAGATAACAAGCATATCCTGGTAGTTTTCTATGGCATAATACATACGCTCCTGTTTTTGTAGGGGTACCATTAGGATAATATGTCAGAGCATAAATATCTTCCGAAAAATAAACATCACCACAGCCAAAATTTTTAAACCTTACCACACGTTTTACTTCTTCATTAAACTGATAGCCATTATAAATCCAATAAGCACTACGATTGCCATCGGAAGTAGCCAAATCCCATACCTTTTGCGATCCTTTAAATAAGGCTCGCTCCTGTATTTCATGCAAATCAGCTGCCAAAATATGAGCCACTAAACGTACTTGGTTTTTATAACAGTATTCCTGCCACTTGTTAGCCTGAATAAATAATGTTCCTACAGCAAACAGAAAAATTGCCACAGCAGCTAAGATTTCTACGAGAATATACCCTTGCTGCTTACGGTTTGATGCTATTGCTTCCCGGAGAGGTGATTTCCATGCCCTTAGCATTTTTACCACTCAACTTATAGGTTGCACCTGCGACATCAGGATTATAGGTCATTTCTTCGCCTGTAGCATCCTTAAATTCCAGTTTGCCACCAAGATAATTACTATCTAATTCGGTTAGTGCAGTAGGCACTTTACCAGTATCAAGTCGATACATCTGAATAGCTTGGTCTACAGCAGTCAAATCATTACTCAGCTTCGCATTTTTTACCTTGTCATTAGCACCTGAGAGTGAAGGCATCAGCATAGTTGCCATAATACCAATTAAAGCCGCAGCAGCTACAACTTCAATTAAGGTAAAGCCTTTTTGTCCACGTAAATTCATATCCATCCTCCTAACTGTATTCCGGCATTGCGGAAAGCATTTCAAACAGCGGCCCTAAAACTACACAAACGACAGCCGCAATGACCACTGCCGCCACTAATAACAGCAGAGGTGCAAGAAACTCCTTAATTCGTTCCAGATTTTCCCGTAAATCTTCTTCACCTATACGTGCAGCTTCTTTTAGCATTTGTGGTAAATAACCGGAAACAGCACCTATACAAAGTAAATCTAAGGTTAATGGGGAAAAAACTCCTTTTACAGCACCAGCAGCGTCACTGATATCTATGCCACGCTTCAATCTACTATTAAGTAATAAAAGCTGCTGCTTATAAGTGCTGCTTTCTACCGTACCAATAATAATGGTCACTGCTTTTGTAATACTCATACCGCTTTCTAAAAGCAGCGCCAAAAGCTTACAAAAGTTAACTTCCTGCAGGATGTGATAAAAATTTTTTCTGCCTAAACTATTCCGCAGATATATTCTGCCATATTTTCCTAAGGCATACAGCAACAACAAGATGATTACTGCTAATAAAGCAAATAAAGGCCAATAAGATAGCAGTATTTCCTGAAGCTCTAATAATAAGGCCAGCAGTCCTTGAGGCTTTATACCCATGGAAATATAAGTCGAGCCTAAAACAGGTAAAATGTATAGCAGAAAAATTAACATTACACAAACAGAACAAAATAAAAGAAAGCATGGATATAACAATGCTTTAATTATAAAATTACGCATCTGTTCCTTATCTGTATAATAATCAGCCAACTGCTCAAAAATAAAAACTAATTCGCCACTCGCCTCACCAGCTGCCGTCAAACTTATCGCTAAAGGTGAGAAAAATGCTTTTTCCCCCTGCATAGCTGCCGTCAGACTACTACCGGAATATAAATGTGCCTGCAATCTATGACAAAGCAAAGCCATTTTCCCGTCAACACGCTGCTGTAAAAGCTCTAAGCCACGTAGTAAAGAAATACCACTACGCAAAATAATAGCTAACTGCCTGAAAAACATGATTCGCTGTCGATTAGAATAGCCTGTTCTCAGAATTTTTTATCGCCTCCTTATGCACTAGCTTAATCCGTAAAATGTTTTTCTCACATAAAAATTTTTGCCACATGTGTAAATTTATTGTGAACTTAAGCGATTTTAAGCAAAGAAAAATACTGCTCAAAACTACGCTAAACATAGCTCTGAACAGTATTCCAGACATTAAGTAAATTGTTGGAACCTCACGAAAAAAAGTAATATAGTCAATTCATGAAGTCAATTTTAGGCAGTAATTTCTTATTCCTTGCCGTGGCGGATGTAGGCAATCAGGCTTGTTGTAATCCAAATAGCACCTACAACAAAGAATAAAGTCTTCAAAGGGAAATAAGTAGCAATTAAACCACCCAACAAAGGTCCTACCATCGCACCAAATTGTTGGGCAGAAAACATATAGCCAAAAACACGTCCGCGTTGATTACTTTCAGTATTATTAGCTAAAATCGCACTCAAGGAAGGCTGTATTCCGGCGCAGCATAAGCCATAAATAAAGTTCGTCACACAGAACCAGGTTAAATCATCTGGCAAAGCTACGATAAAATCAAGAATGCCACCGAGTAAAGCAGATAAAATAAAGCTAAGATAGAAGCCATGACTTTGACCAAAACGACCCCATACTGGTGCAGTAATCGCACCGGCAATACCGACTAAGCTGAAAACAAATCCTGCTAAAAAGACAATATTTCCTTCTCCATGACTTAAATCACTGACATATAAACTAAGAATCGGCTGAATCATTAAAATCAGCATATTGCCTAAGCCAACATATACTAAAATCTCGCGGATAATAGGACGTTTCAATAAATGTACCTGAGGTACTTCTTTTTCTTTTACAGGAGCTTTAGGTGGTTCAGGAATATAGAAATAGAAAATCAAGGTAATCAATAATAACAGTGTACCAGCTACAAAGAAGGAGGAACGCATACCAAATACAGTAGCTAAAGTACCACCTAATAAAGGACCGATAACGCAACCACAAGTTAAACCTGATTGTAGAAAGCCTAAGGATACACCTAATTTTTCCGGCGGAACAAAACTAGTTGCAATAGCCAGGCAAACGCTCCATAAGCCTGCAGCAAAACCCTGCAGCACACGTACGCCAAACATCTCCTCCGGTGTAGTAACGATACCGCCTAAATAATAAGAGACAGCCAAGCCGAAGCTGGCACGAATAGCCATCATCTTTTTGCCATGCGTATCAGCCATTTTACCCCAAAGAGGTGCTAAAATGCCACCTAATAAAAAAGTGACAGAAAAAATTGCACCATTCCATAATTTCACATCAGCTAAACTAACTCCCAACTCATTAATCAAATACATTGGCAGAAATGGTATGAGCATCGTATATCCAGCCGACATCAAAGTAACATTGGCCGTTAAAATCGCCAAGATAATTTTCCAGTTTTTCATTATAAGCCCCCTCAGCAGCTAAAATAAAAAAAGACCTTGCCGGATAAACAAAACCGGAAGTCTTTTACTTCGTTTTCATGTATGATAGATTATTATAAACTATATTAAGTAGTTTTTTCAATGCTTATTAATCAAATACAAGTAAAATAACCTATGCTTACTCTGAAACATAGGTCATTTACTTTTTTTGGAGGAGAATATACGCCCAGCTGTCAAGTGTACCGAGCAGTATAAGGTAAAAGCGGACAGCTAATCTGTAGTAGTTATGTGTCAAGGAATTCAATACTGCAAAATCAGAAAGGAATAAATGGTACTTTTGATTAGCCTTGTCTAACTTTAAACTTATTATAACATAGATTATTTCAGTTAGCAATAGCTAATTTGTTTTTTGTGTGAAAAGATTATAAAAAGCTCCCGCCTAGCTATTGAGATCATTAACTAGGCGAGAGCTTTTGCTTTTGCTTTATTTTTCTTCTACTTCAGTCGCAATAGTTTCTACCGCATCAGCCTGTGCAGCTTCTTCTGCATGTAACAATTTCATAAATTGCTCACCGGTAATAGTTTCTTTTTCTAAAAGATATTGTGCTAACACATCCAGCTTAGCACGGTTCTCTGTCAAAATACGTCTAGCTTCACAATGAGCTTCTTTAATAATCTTCAAAACCTTTTCATCAATCTTGCCTGCAGTATCCTGACTACATACCAAAGAAGAATCACCACCTAAGTATTGATTATTGACAATCTCTGTTGCCATCATGTCAAATTCTTCAGTCATACCTAAACGTGTTACCATACTGCGGGCAATCTTAGTAGCCTGTTCAATATCGTTCGCGGCACCGCTGGTAATGCTGCCAAAAACGATTTCCTCAGCACTGCGACCACCAGTAATAGTAACGATTTTGTTGAACAACTCTTCTTTTTTCATCAAAACAGTATCGTTATCATTAATCTGCATCGTATAGCCTAAAGCACCGTTTGTTCGCGGAATAATAGTAATCTTATGTACAGGAGCACTGTTCTTTTGCATCGCAGCTACAAGAGCATGACCAATTTCATGGTAAGCAATAACCTTTTTCTCAGCAGGAGAAATAACAGCTCCCTTGCGTTGGTATCCGGCAATAACTGTTTCAATAGATTCTTCCAAATCTGCTTGTTCTACAGTAGTACGTTGCATTTTTACTGCACGCAAAGCACCTTCGTTGATAATATTAGCAAGCTCTGCACCGCTAGCACCAGCAGTAGCACGAGCCAAAGCTAAATAATCAATATCATCAGCCATTTTTACATCTTTGGCATGAACCTTCAAAATAGCTTCACGGCCATGTAAATCAGGTAATTCTACAGGCACGCGTCTATCAAAACGACCTGGACGTAACAAAGCCTTGTCCAAAGATTCAGGACGGTTAGTAGCTGCTAAAATAACTACACCTTTGCTACCATCAAAACCATCCATCTCACTTAAAAGCTGATTTAATGTTTGCTCACGTTCATCATTACCGCCAAATTGACCACTGTCACGGCGTTTACCAATAGCATCAATCTCATCGATGAAAATGATGCAGGGAGCCTTTTCCTGAGCTTGCTTAAACAAATCGCGGACACGAGCAGCACCCATACCTACAAACATTTCTACAAACTCACTACCACTGATAGAGAAAAACGGTACCTTCGCTTCACCAGCAATCGCTTTGGCTAACAAGGTTTTACCTGTACCCGGAGGACCTACTAGCAGTGCACCCTTAGGCATATTAGCACCAATGGCTTTATATTTATCAGGATTATGCAGAAAATCAACCAATTCCATTAAAGCTTCCTTCGCTTCATCCTGACCAGCCACATCGGCAAAGCTTTTACCCGTCTGGGCCTCTACATAAATTTTGGCATTACTTTTGCCAAATGTCATAGCATTGCCGCCCATCTTTTTACCCATAAAGTACCAGAACAACTGACCCAAACCAAAAAACAACAGAATAGGCAAAATCCAGTTAGTAAAGAATTTCATGAGCGGGTTAGGCTCCTTCGGTACAACCTGAGAAAACTCTACCTTGCTTTTCATTAAGCGTTCAACAAGCTGCGGATCTTCAATTCGACCTGTAACGTAAATTTCCTTATTGGCATCATCCTTGCAGATACCTGCAATACGTTTATCAGTAATCTCAACCTTAGCTAATTTGCCGTCATCAACCATTTGTAGAAAAGACCCATAAGAAATATCTTTAACCTTTGGTTGAAAAAATGTAGGCATAATTACGGTATTAATCAATAAGATTATTAAAAGCATCAATACATAATAATACGTTAATGGTTTCTTTTTATTATCATTTGGATTCATCAATCACTTTCCCCTTTCTCTTAGATATATATTTATTGTACTCTCCAACATCTAAATAAACAAATGAAATAATTGAAAACTAAAAACACTGTACAAAGCAATATTAGTATCATTATGCACAATCTTTTTCTATTTCAGAAGAATACTTGTATACATAAAGCTAACATATTGCAAAGCCTAGTACTTTTATATAAAATTATGCTGTAATGATAAAGGAGGATATACTATGCCAAAAATCAATACAGTTTTAGTCGCAAACCGCGGCGAAATCGCTATTCGTGTTTTCCGTGCCTGCAATGAATTGGGCATTCGTACCGTTGCTATATATTCTAAAGAAGATACACTTTCCCTGCATCGTAACAAAGCAGACGAAGCTTATTTAGTTGGTGAAGGTAAAAATCCTACTGACGCTTATTTAGATATCGAAAGTATTATGCAAATCGCTCGCGAACATGACGTTGATGCTATTCATCCAGGTTATGGTTTTCTGTCCGAAAACAGTAACTTAGCACGTCGCTGTGCAGAAGAAGGTTTGATTTTCATCGGACCTAAATTAGAACATCTAATTATGTTCGGCGATAAAATCAACGCTCGTGAACAAGCAAAACTAGCTGGTATCCCCATGATTCCCGGTAGCAATGGAACTGTAGAAAGTTTACAAGAAGTCGTAGATTTTGGTGAAAAATATGGCTATCCAATTATTATCAAAGCTGTTAACGGCGGTGGCGGACGCGGTATGCGTGTCGTAAATAATGCCGATGAAGTAGCTACAGCTTATGCCATGGCTAAAAGCGAAGCAAAAAAAGCCTTTGGTAGTGATGCCATCTATATTGAAAAATATTTACAAAATCCTAAGCATATTGAAGTACAGATTATCGGTGATGAATACGGTAATCTGATGCACTTGTTTGAACGTGATTGCTCCGTACAACGCCGTCATCAAAAACTAGTAGAAATTGCTCCTGCTTTTTCTCTTCCCATCGAGCAAAGACAGGATATTTGCGATGCAGCTGTTAAACTGATGAAAAATGTAAGTTACGTTAGTGCTGGTACTGTAGAGTTTTTAGCTACTCCTGACGGTAAATTTTACTTCATCGAAGTAAATCCCCGTATTCAGGTAGAGCATACCGTTACAGAAGAAATCACTGGTGTCGATATTGTCCAAACACAAATCAAAATTGCTGAAGGCTATTCTCTACATAGTAAAGAAATTGCTTTACCTGAGCAAAAAGATTTAAAAACTATAGGTCATGCTATCCAATGCCGTATTACAACAGAGGATCCTAGCAACAACTTTATGCCCGATACAGGTAAATTGATTACCTATCGTAGCGGTGGTGGTTTCGGCATCCGTTTAGACGGCGGTAATGCCTTCACAGGTTCTGTTATTACCCCTTATTACGATTCTCTGCTTGTTAAAGCTACTACCTGGGGATTAACCCACGAAATAGCCATCACGAAAATGCTCCGTTGCTTAAAAGAATTCCGTATTCGCGGTGTTAAGACCAATATTCAATTCTTAGAAAACGTATTACAGAATAAACATTTTGTACAAGGCGATTATTCTACTAATTTTGTCGATACTACTCCGGAATTATTCGTTTTCCCGAAAACTCTTGACCGTGGTACTAGACTATTAAATTATATCGCCGATATTACTGTTAATGGTTATTCCAATGTAGGCGTACAACCTAAGCCTACATTTTCTCCGTTAAATATGCCTAAGCATTATAATGGTATTTTAGCTTTAGGTGCTAAACATATTCTTGATACTCAAGGCGTAGACGGCTTAAATGATTGGATTCTGGCTCAGCAGGAGGTACTTGTTACTGATACTACCTTCCGTGATGCTCACCAATCTTTATTTGCTACCCGTCTGCGTACAGCTGATATGCTGCGTGTAATGCGCGACACTGCCGGTAAACTGCCAGGCCTGTTCTCCTTTGAATGCTGGGGCGGTGCAACCTTCGATGTTGCTTACCGTTTCTTAGACGAAAGCCCCTGGCAACGCTTAGCACAATTCCGTGAAGCAGCACCAAATATACTTTTCCAAATGCTGTTACGTGGTGCCAACGCTGTCGGCTATACCAGTTATCCTGATAATGTAGTTAAAGAGTTTATCCGTTTAGCTGCTAAAAATGGTATTGATGTATTCCGTATCTTCGATAGCCTCAACGGTTTGGACAATATGCGTCTTTCTATTGATGCGGTACGCGAAACAGGTAAGGTTGCCGAAGCAGCATTGTGCTATACAGGTGATATTTTAGATCCACGTCGTGATAAATACGATTTACAATATTACATCAATATGGCTAAAGAATTGGAAAAAGCAGGTGCTAATATTATAGCTATCAAAGATATGGCCGGATTATTAAAGCCGGAGGCTGCCTACCGCTTAGTAAGCAGTTTGAAATCTTATGTTGGTCTGCCAATCCATCTCCATACTCATGAAGGTAGCGGCAATGCTATCTATACTTATGCCCGTGCCATTGATGCCGGTGTTGATATCGTCGATACCGCTATGAGCTCCATGAGCTGTGGCACTAGCCAACCTTCTACTAGCAGTCTTTATTACGCATTAAGTGGTCATCCCCGTCAACCGCGTCTGGATGTAGACTCCTTGAACGAATTATCCCGCTATTGGGAAACTGTACGTCCTTATTATAAAGCAGCTGACAGAACCGAAAACTTCCCTAATCCAGAAGTTTATGTTCACGAAATGCCGGGCGGCCAATATACCAATTTAAAACAACAAGCTCAAGCATTAGGTTTAATCGAACGTTGGGAAGAAATTAAAGATATGTATCATCGCGTTTCAATGATGTTTGGTGATTTAATCAAGGTTACGCCTTCTTCTAAAATCGTCGGCGATATGGCTCTCTTTATGGTACAAAATGATTTGACTGAAGAAGATGTTTATGCAAAAGGCGAAGTTTTAGACTTCCCTGCATCTGTAGTTGAATTTTTCGAAGGCCGTATCGGTATGCCTTACCAAGGCTTCCCTGAAAAACTGCAAAAAATCGTACTCAAAGGACGTAAGCCGATTACTGTACGCCCAGGTGCAGCATTAGAACCTGTTGATTTTGAAGGCGTACGTGCTAAGCTGCAAGCTATCGGCGCACCTACTAGTGACGAAGCTGTAAGCTCCTACTGCTTATACCCTAAAGTATTTACCGATTGGGTAAAACGTTACAACCAATTCGGCGATGTCTCCGTGTTAGATACTCCGACATTCTTCTTCGGTATGACTCCCGGCGAAGAAATCAAGGTTGAGATTGAGCAGGGTAAAATTCTCGTCATCAAGCTTATTCATATTTCCGAAGCTAATGCAGCAGGCATCCGCACTGTATCTTTCGAATTTAACGGATTGCCACGTGAACTGGAAATCAAGGACCGCAATGCTAAAACTACTGCGGTTGCTCGTAAAAAAGCTGATCGTGCTAACGCTGGCGAAATCGGTGCTTCCCTCTCCGGTACAGTTGTTAAAGTACTAGTTGAAAAAGGTCAGGCGGTAACCAAAGGTACACCCTTGATTATTACCGAAGCCATGAAAATGGAAACTACGCTTTCCGCACCTATTGAGGGTATCATTAGTGCTATCCATGTAAATCCTGGTGAACGTGTAGAAAGCGGTGATTGTCTTTTAGAAATTACTGCACAAATGAAATAACCCTATAATGAAAAATAGCAGTCTGCAAAACGCAGGCTGCTATTTTTTCGTTATTTTTCTTTTAAGTCAGTAATATTTTTGGAATCATCATCTTTATCGGTTGTTTCGTGCTGAGTTTGCACAACACATATTTTCATTGCTCTCACAAAATCCCCTAAAGAGCAAACACTTAAAGGCATATTCATATCATCATCTTTATGTTCCTTAATTCCGTAAACTAATTCATCCAAACTACATTCTAAAACATGAGCTATCTTGCAGGCCATGCTCAAGCTAATGCCGGTATTGCCGTTTTCGATATTGCTCATGTGTGTTTGAGAAACATCAATTTTATTGGCTAATTGTGTTTGAGAAATCCCAACTTTTTTGCGCAATAGTTTAATGTTGTTCCCCAAGCTGTGTAAATCTAACTCTCCAAAACTCACTTTCCATCACGTCCTTCATTTAATCCATCTGTTAGTACTACTTTTTTGTTTTCGTTCAATAGATTTTAAAGAAACTTCATAGATGTTCAGCAAATTTCTATCAGTACCTACATTTTGCATTTGCATGTTACTTCCTAGATCCAAGCAAATATTATTCTCCTGATCATAAATGTACTGACGTGCAATAGCATAGCTAGCACCATGATTATCAAAAACGTATAAGGTCAGCATCCCAACTGCCTTTTCTAAGCCTTCACTTTGACGTATATCAGCCAAAAATTTTTGATCGGTATAGCGTTCTTCTACTGAAGTTATCAAAAAGAACTCATTATTTTTCCGAACAGTCTGTATATTGTCGAGATTGATGTACAATGAACCAACTTCAGTCCGTCCGGCTTCTACATAGTTGCTGATATGACTTGCTGCCCAAGAAGAGTTTGGGAATAAATATATCACTAAGCTACATATTAATGCAAGTATTTTTTCCTTCATAGCTATAAATTATTTCTTAGCATCTGCTTGCAGCGGGCTGATAGCAAAATCAATAATTTTACCTGTTTTGTCGCATACAAGAACAAATGCTACTAATTTTTCTTTAGTGCAAGCAGCAATGTAGGTAACACGGTCAGCACCATCAAAACGTTGATAAGCGTGGAATCTGCTTTCTTTAACATTACCAAATTTTGCTTTAACTTGTTTTTGTAATTCTACATAAACTTTATCATTAATTTTATTTTTCAGCTCTTTGCTAAAGCCAGCAGAAGCTTCAGTATATACTACAGGTTTAGCTGTAAAAGCGGCCATAAATTTTTCTGCACTACCTTGTGCTTTATTTAAATCACCACCATCAGCTGCCATAGCAACGCTAGAGCACATTAAAGTTGCTGCTGCAATCAATGTTAAAAGAAATTTCTTCATGAGTATTCCTCCTAAATTTATGCTATGGGAAAATTAAGACGGACTGAAACAGCCCGTCTTAATTCCTAGCAATTCAAACTATATTATTTAGAAGCTTTTGCTGCCATTTCTGCATGACGTTTTTGTTGAGCTGCTACTCGAGCTGCTTTTTTGATTTCATCTGCTTTTTCAGCTTTTACTTCTTCAACTTTTGCTGCTTCTACTTTAGTAGATTCTTGTTTGGATTTGTTACCAAATTTCCAGGTTGCACCAATACCGCCCATTACTTCATCACCGCTAGTAGATACGCTCATGCTCAGCATGAAGTTTTTGTTCGGATAATGGAAGAAGCCCAAAGCTGCACCGGTTTCATCTCTATATTGACCAACGCCTACAGCGATTTCGGTCGGAGCAGTCGGATCATAGCCCATAGTACGCAGGTTAGCGATTGCTGCTGCCATAGCACCAACTTTGTTGATTTTTTCATCAACTTGGTTAATGCGGCCATTCATATCAGCCATACCTTGTGCTAAGCTGTCAACTTTATTTGCGGTACCTTGCAGGCTAACTTCTTTATCTTTATCACCTTTGTTGATAACAACATCGTTGTCAGTGATTTCAGTTTTGCCAACAGTTACACCATCTTTGTTGATTTCGGTTTTACCAACGTTTACTTTGTTGTCGCCGATTTCAACGCCACCGATATTTGCAGAACCTGCATTAACTTTACCATCAGTGGTGATGTTGCCGTTTTCCATACCTACGCCATTGAAGGAGTTTTCGGTAATATCAGCACCATTTACTTTGCCGTTTTCCAAAGTTACGCCGCCGATAGTGCCTTTATCTGCAGTGATAGTGCCGTCAGCCATACCTACACCGCCGATAGTGCCTTTATCTGCAGTGATAGTGCCGTCAGCCATACCTACACCGCCGATAGTGCCTTGTTCACCGTTGATAGTACCACCAGTAATAGTACCATTTGCATTGATGTTACCGCCGTTACCAGCTTCAACACCGTCAGCAGTGATATTGTTAGCAGTCAAGTCGCCATTAACAGTTACATTACCTTCGATGGTAGTACCATTTTTATCAGCAGTAATATGTTGAGTTTTGTCTTCCAACGCATTCAGTCTGTCACTGTAATCTTTTACATCTTCCAGATGTGCTTGATAATCAGCATAGAAATCGTTCAGTTTAATGCTGCTGCCACCATAGTTGAAGGAAGCTCTATCACCCAAGTTTACGTTACCAGTGAAGGAAGTGCCAGTGTTAGTCATAACAAAGCCAGTGCCATCATAGGAAACTTGCATACGGTCGCTACCAACTTGCAGTTTATCTTCAATAACAGTTGCATAACCTTGTTCTTCATCGCCGATGCGTTTAATGCCGGCTACATTTTTATTTACAGAGCCAACGTTTTCAGACAATGCTTTTACGTCAACGCCATTGTACAGACCACCAGTTACATTGCCAGTTGCTGCGTCTACATGGAATGCATTATCACCAACAGTAATGCCATGTTGGCTAGCTTTAAATGCACCATTAGCTGCAGTCATGTTGCCGTTATAGTCTACTGCAAAGCTACCGTTTTTCAGTTTGATATCGCCTTCGCTAGTAATATCCAGAACACCTTCAATAGTAGTGGTGTTGGTTACTTGACCAAAGAGAGGATCGGTAGTAGTAGTACGGGTGATACCAGCTACATTTTTATTAGTAGTAGCAACATTGCCGGACAAATCGTCAAAATCAGCTTTCAGGTCTTCAACGTTAACGCCATTGTACAGACCGCCGGTTACATCACCAGTTGCTGCGTCTACATGGAATTTATTTTCACCATTTTTACCAACAGTAATACCATCTTCTTTTGCTACTACAGTATCTTGAGCTACAGATAAGAAATCAAAGTTCGCACCTGCTGCTGCAATATCGCGGTCATTCAAAACTACACCATTGAAAGAAGTACCATTGATTTTTGCTCCGTTAAAGCTGTCAGCAGTAATATTTGCTCCGTTCACAGTGGTAGCAGTTAAGTTACCTGCTTGATCAATTGCTACATTGCCTTCGATAGTAGTTACGCCGTTTTCACGGTTGATGCCTAAAGTATCTTCATTGATTTTGCTAGTAGTTTCTTGCAGTTTTTCTACGTCTACACCATTGTATAAGCCACCAGTTACGTTACCGTTTACTGCACTTACATGGAATACTTCTTTACCATCTTTACCTACGCTTACACCTTTATCATTTGCAGACAAAGTGCCTTCGATAGTAGTGGTATAATCACGTTGACCAAGTACATCTTCAGTATAAGTACGTTCAATACCAGCTACATTTTTATTAGTAGTAGCAACATTGCCATTTAATCCATCAACTTGAGCTTTTAATTCTTGTACATTGACGCCATTGAATTTTTGACCGCCAATAACAGCACCATTAAAGCTATTACCTTTAATAGTTGCACCATTGATAGTACCAGCAGTTAAATTACCAGTTTTAGTATCTACAGTAAAAGTATAGTTAGGAGTGATATCCGGATTGTTTACACCTTGACCAAATTTAACAGAATCAGCAGTAACTAATACATCACTAAATCTGCCGTTAGTAGCAGTACCATCAGTCCATTCAGCAGCTCTCAAACGAACACCTTCATGGTTTTGACGAATAGAGCTGATTTTATTACGGCCAGAATCTTGTACAACAGTAGTTTTAAATAGAGTTACTTGGTCGTTAATAGTAAACTCATTTTTGCTACCTTTTTTATCGCTGTCAACTACGCCAGTGATAGCATTATTGTTAACAGTCAGCTTATTATTACCATTGAGGGATGTTAAGTCCGCTGCCATTACAGGAGCAGCATAGAAAGTCGCAACAGTTGTAGCACACAAAGCTGCTGCTAATACTTTACCCATTTTCTTCTTTGACATGAAAAACACTCTCCTTAAAATAAACATATTTTTACCGTCAGTTCTAAAGTGAACTGACAATTTAGACTACTACTTAAAGATATTATAATATCTCCCCCCCCCGTGTAGTCAAGTATACTATTTATTAAGTACTTTTAATATTTTCTTGCTTATAATTCCGCTTTTTATTATGTTTTATTCATAATAGCCTCATTTCGTTCATATTTTATTTATAATTTGTTCATAAAATATTTGATAACGTATAATAAGTTGCGCAAATTAATTTCAAAAAAATAGACATAGAGA